>DAOWFO010000017.1 GCA_030637965.1 Thermoplasmata archaeon | reverse complement strand
TATTACTAAACCAATTTGTATAAGCAAAACATCGATATACTGACTAAAAACAAAAAAAGCAAATGGAACACACAACAGAATAAATATTGCGTCAAGTACTCTTTCCCCTAATACAGATGCAGTGGCGGAACCTACGCTTAAACCATTCTTGTTTAAAAGATATATTCGAATCGGTTCCCCTCCTGCCATTGAGGGGGTAATACCTGCAAGGAATAGATTGGCAATTACAATTTTAGTGGATTCCCATAAACCGATAGTCACTGTTTTATCGCTTGCATTACTAAGTACTTTAAGACGAGCACCCCATATAAACCATGAGAAAATTTGTAATAGTAGTGCCATAAAAAAAAATTCATATTGTATTGAAGTTGTTGCTAAATAGTTAAAAGTTCTTGCATCTGTTGTTAATAGTAAAATTAGTAAAATAATGGCAATACTGAATATGACACTAATAATGATTGAAAACTTGATTGTTTTTGATTTTTTTTCCCTGTTGTCCACAAAGAGTTATTTTTAGAGTGATTTATGTTACTTGTGGTTTTAAAAAATATTTAAAGGAAATCACCTTTTTTAAAGTATTATTTCAAAATTTCCTTTATACATTCCTCCATGTGTCCAATTTGTTGATAAGGTTTGGTCGACAGCTGTAAATTCATCTGTTGAAACAACGTTTTTGAAATCTCCTTTCATAATAAAGCCATTAAAATCTAATTGATTATAACCTTTCTTTTCAAGTTTTTTTCCAACAATTGGAAAAAATACCTGTTTGCAGGAAAGATCGTGGTCAAGCACCTTAATAATTATAGGATCAAAAAATATGTGCAATTTCTCCCCCCTTTTTTTAGAAGTGATGGTAAACTCAATCCTATGAATATCCGTTTCACAATATCCATGTGCTAAAGCTCCTTCTATTTGTACATCCATAGCTTTTTTCTTGTGTATTTCAAAAGGGCGTATTCTAATTGTGTCTGAAGTTTTGTTCCTGTAAACCCCTTTTAAAAAATATTTTGCATCTGATATCCCCAAGATAAATTTACCGACCCTTCCTCTCAGATATTTCTTAACTTTTCGCACTAATTTATTTTTTAGTGAATACGGATCATAAAAAGATAATGAAATTCCATAATCATTTAGCTCCACACCTTTGATAAACACTATTTTAAACTTTTTAAAATCAAATGATAGCATTACCTTACTGTTATAAACGATATTGAGTAATTCTTCCTTTTGTTTAATTTCTAATTTATTTTTAGATGAGCGATCAATATTCTCTATATCATTTTTCTCCATTGATATAAATTGAGAGGCGGCATTCATTAATTCAACAGTTGCAAAGGTTTGCTCCATTGGAAGTCGTTTTAAATAAGAAAGATAGAATGGAAAAATTCCTTCACATAAACCACCATTTTTTGTAATCCATTTAATTCCTTCGCTATAACTTTTTTTTGCAAGTTTTATCCATAGTTTATTTGAAGTGAGAGTATTTAATCGTAAATATGTTGAAACGATCAATAAGTTTTCATAAGGGGAAAGTCTTGGAGTAATTGAGTAAGATATTGGGTGAAAGTTGAATTCAAGTGATAGATTTTCTGTGTTGTATAGATAAAACCAAGTCAAAGTGTAATATGCATAAATTAAAGCGTAATCAAGATATTTTTTATCATTTATTATTTCATATGCATCAAGAAATGCGTCTATGATGCTTACTGCTGAGAAAGCCTCGGGTTCTTGAATACCTATGTCTCTTAATCCGTTATAGCAAACTGGATTAACTGTTTCTAGATATGTAAGCGCATCGAGAGCAGCTTTTTTCATTTTTTTATTGTTAAATTTTTTATATCCAAGGAGTAGAGCACGGATACATTCACCTGTACCTCCATGCGTCTCATAGAGTTGAAGATTTTCAGGTCTTAGCCTGACTAATCCTTCTTGGCGGATAGCCATGGGCCAAGCTCCGTTTTTCTTTTGAGTAGAAAGTATATATTTAAGTGATTTTTTTACTAAATGTTCGATTTTCTCATCATCCACGTCCCTAAGATATTTTAGAATATGAAATGCAATGGTTGCCTGCCCACCAGGATAACCAGCATACCCACAATCCATATAAAAAAATCCTTGTAGTCCATGGCGGGTTAGATTAGTCATGTTGTACCATATGATTCCTTCACCATCTTTCGGTTTTTCTATGAAAAGTTTAGGATTTATAAAATGGTCTCGTATTTTATTTTTCCAATCCAAAAACTGCTTGTCATTAATTTGTTTATACCATTTTGAGAAATAATGTAGTCGAACTGCTTCATAAGAAAGCAATGTGTAACTGGAATTAACAAAGGTAAAATCTGTTGATTTTCTCCAAGGAAGTTGAAGAAATGATCCCGTCAGATTATCATATGATCTCCATAATGCTTGTTTTCCTTGTTTAAATACATTTTTTGGATTTTTTATTTCTATTGCATTTGGGATCTTCTTGATAATAAATGATTTCACAGCATCCTTCCAATTTTCAAATTTTTTTGTTCTAACAGAGAAATTAAATGTAATACCTGATTCTAAATCTAGATCAATTTTTCTTTTTTTTCCAAATCCTAACCATGCTTGGTTTTTCTCCTTGATATAAAAACTGTTGAAAAGATAAAATGAAACAATGTAATTATTATCATCTTCATAAAGTGAGATAAATGGAAAAATCTCCTTATTTTTTAGTTTAATAACTGGGTCAAATTCGATAGCTATACATTCATCTTTAAATTGCAATACCATCAAAGGCATCTTCACATAGATTAAAGATCTGCAAAGATTATCTTCATGATATTTGTCGAGTATTTTTGTTGTATAATAAGTAGAAAATGGATATGGTAGAGAAATATCATTTTCCAAAGAAAATTTTTCTTTTGAATACCACATACCACCTATAAAACTATAAGAAAAATGCTTCTTTTCAATAAATATTCTTTTTAGAAGCATAACTTCATTAGGTTTTAAAATTGTATAGATATTATTTTTAATTGAAAACCGCCTATCTTCTTCTACCTGTATCATAGAAACCTATACTTCTATAAATTTATTATTTTTTCATATAACTTTGTATGGCCTTGAGCCATTTTTTCAATTGTATATTTCAAGACAATATCTGATTTCTTTCTGTATAGTTCTAAGTTATTTTTATCAAATTTTTTCTCGTCCAACTCTTCTATATTGTTGAAATAAAGCAGATTTTCCCCAAAAGCTTCTCTAAACTCTTCAACATCACGTGCAATGAGGGGAAGGCCCATTGATAAAGCCTCAAGCATAACTATGGAATGTCCCTCTGCATATGAAGGCATGAAAAATACATCGGCAGCAGAATATGCATAAGAAATGTCTTCGATGAATCCAGGAAATATTGTATTATTGCTACGTTGTTCGATCGCCCGTTTGACTTTGGAATAATCTTTTGAAAACAAATTATATGGAAATCCCCCAATCCAAAGAAAGTAAATTTGTGGAAATAGTTTTGATATTTCTAAAAAATCATATATTCCTTTTCTAGGGGTACGTTGTGCGACTGTTAAAAGAACCATTTTGTCTTTTTCAATATCATACTTTTTTCTAAACTTCTCGCGTTTTGTTTTATTTGGAACGAATTTCTCAATATCAATTCCGTTATATATAGTTGATATTTCTGGTTTACAATTAAGATTTATGAGTTCCTTTTTACACTTCTCAGAAACGGCAATGATATGATCAAATGAGTTATAGATCGGTAGGTATAACCAGTTGACTGCTCCCGGGAACGCAAGATTACCTTTATTTAAATTCGGTGTTGAATGTGCAGTGATGACTTTTTTACCACGAAATCGTTTGGCATATAACATTGATCGAGGTCCAAAAGTGTGGAAATGTACAAGGTCGTAATCAAATGATTTGTCATTCCAACTCATGTCAATATTTTTTGATAATTCATAAAATAGATTCTTTGCCGCAGTCGCACAACCAAGATATTTAAGTGGGCCGCTATCTTCTACAATAAAATTCACATTCATTACAAAATCCACGATCCATACTATTTGATATATTAATCAAAATAACTTTTATTCACTTTATACACTTCTACCCAGTGCAACTCTTCACCGATGTTGTTTACCGTCGCATTTCTATAGATCAATTTAAAAGGTTCTGAGGTAAATTTCTCATAAGATTCATTACTCATGTGATAATATTTCCCAACATCTATATTGATTACTGTTTCCCTCATGATATCATCTATTAAAATATGAGATACGTTTAGTTCCTTTAGTTCAGAACCACACATTGACACATTCTCAGCTGTCCACGTATGATTTGTCTCCCCATATGTTATATTAAATCCCTCTGCCCATAGTATCATTGAAAGCCTATGATCCGATGCAACAACGCTAATATTACTTACGTTACCCCTCATCCATTCAAATGTGTTGATGCAAGATTCTGAAACTCGTTCATCTATAGAATTTAACGCATCGATTGTTGGGTATGCTACCATCATATTGGAAATGCACATAATACCAATAACTATTACTGCCATCAAGTTAAACTGTGGATGCTTAAATACAGGTTTGACAAATCTAAGAGAAGCTTTCTTTATGTCATGTTTCTTATTTCTTTCCAACATCTCTTTTGTGACAATTGCTGCTGGAATACAAAGTGGAACAATCAAATATTCTAAGTGTCTATCTGGAAATAAATTACCAGCAACTATTGAATATAAAAATGATAATAAAAGTGCTATGATCCATCCTCTTATAAGTATTCCACCATATGTTTTCTTCAAATCTGAAAATCCAGATAATGATATACTAACAAATAGCAACATTGGAAGGGAATATAAAAGGGCGAGTGGCGTGATTTTTACATAAACTCCTGGTATTCCCATTATTGAAGCAAACAATGAAAAGGCCAATAAGATAAAAAATAAGATGACAATTTTTTTCTTACGTGTAACCATTTCAAATTGAGGGAATGTTAAGAATTTTTCCGCATATTTTTTCTTCAATAATAAAGCAATGAATCCACCGTAGAGAAAGACGTAATATAGCAGTATTATTTGATATGGAGATAGGAACATCTTGCCTTGCATAAAACTATAAAAGACAGGTTTTGCAATAAATGCCCAGTATCCAAAGGCTACAGCAGAGATAAGCGAGACATACCCGAGAATATGGAAATTGGTATTTTTGTTCGATTGTTTTGAGGATATGCTAGCAAATAGTATGAATGTAATGCTAATGATATAGAAATATGTTGTAAAATGATGGGATAAAATCAGAAGAAATGTAGATGCAAACAGGGGGATAATATATTCTTTCTTCTTGATAAATTTGATAAAAAAATACATAGATAGTAGCATAAAAAAATGTCCTATTGTAAGGGGGGCAGCATGACTTGTTTGATATATGTGAAATGTTGCTACGGCAAGAAGCGTTGCAGAAAGAAGAGCAATGCGTCTATTTTTCATCAATTCAAACACTATAAAATATAATATTGCGATGGTTAGTCCACCAAAAATAGGAGCAATTTTTGGTAAAATCGATAGTACTTCAATACCAGTTGCCCAGTGGGCGATACCCGTTATTGCATATAGAACTGGAAAATATTGATATGTTTCTCCCCATCCATTATATGAATTAAAAAACTCCTTATTTTCTACAAAAGAATTTGTGAGCCCATAATATATTCCAAAATCACTTCCCCATGCAGCATTCAATAAAGCAGGGAGAGCTCTTATTAATATTGCAATACCTGTGACTAGGATTAACCAGAAAATCCAACTATTTGCTAGTAATTTAAGTTTTAAAATTAATTTTCGAGTCATCCTTTCACTTAGTTCCAATCTGTACATATTTTTAAACTTAATAAAATAATCTAATTAAATGGGCTTTTTTCATTTGAATGAATCACATTCATTATGTTTTCAACTGTCTTTTCAACACTGCAGTTCTTTTCAATACCAGATGTTTCTTTTGCTTTCTCTACATCAGTTATAAGGTTTATATTGTTTTGATTCACCGAATAAAAAGTACCTTTTTCATTATGGTATTCTGATAGATATTCTTGTTCTATCTGCCCTGGTGTGGGAGTCATTAATGCTTTTGTATTAGTTAATGCCATGTCCATAATTGTAGAGTAACCACTTCTGGAAACAACAAGTTTTGCCCGATTCAAGAAATCTTCTCTTTTTTTCTTTGTAAGAAAAGAATATATTTTTAGATTATCTTTATTGATTTTTTCTGCCTCTTCGGTTTTTCCTAAGGTGATAACTATTTTTCCTTCTAATTGACTAACTTGTAATAGAAGTTTTTTTTCAAGTATGGTTCTTTGTGGTTCTGGCCCAGAAATTGATATCAAATAATCAATATCTTTTTTTGTTTTTTTCTTTTTAAAATCTGATAATATTCCGACATAATTTATTTTTTTCTCATCAATTTTTTTTAGATTATGTGAAAGTTCACCTGATAAACTATCATCTTTATAATCTGGTACGATCACACCCTTAAATCGTTTAAAGAAGAATAAATTAAAAATCTCACTACCAGTTTCTAACATTTTAATGCGAAGAGGATTCATTATGCGCATTTGATGAGAAATAAAGAATGAGGGAATTTTTTTACTATAAATATCATACCGACCATCTGAAATTATGAGATCGCATTTTCTTGTCTTCAACATTTTGGTTAGTTGACTAAGACCCGACTGCATTTTCCTAATAAATAATGGCCAATATATCATACTCTTTGCCATAAATTGTCGTGAGTTTTCTGAGAGTAACATTGGGTAATCTGGAATATCAATATATTCAATATTTTCCCCAAGTTCACCTCTGAGTAGATCTAATGATCTGCCATTAGATATAATAGTTAAATCATTGTTTTCATCAATTAGTTTCCTCATCACTGGTAAAGATCGTGTTGCATGTCCAAGTCCCCACGAACAAATCCCATATATTACCTTCATATTAGACCTCGTATTTAATATATCATTAAATATCTAACTGGAAAAATCATCTTTTTATATACTTAATACTATTATCTACTGATATTATATGAATTTCAGAGAAAAATTGTCAGGTATAGTTCATGAAAATAATAGCCTATTATGTGTTGGCCTTGATATTGATAAAGAAAAGATGCCTAAATTCCTATTTAAGACAAGCAAGGATCCATTTTTAAACTTTAACAAATCTATTATAGATTCTACAAAGGATCTTGTTTGTGCCTACAAAATAAACATGGCATTCTATGAGGTTCTAGGAAAAGAAGGTTTTGATTTATTGGAAAAAACAGTTAATTACATTCCAAAAGAAATTGTAGTTATTCTCGATGGAAAACGAAACGATATTGGAAATACAGCACGCAAATATGCTCAGTCAATATTTGAAACATTTGGAGCTGATGCGACAACAGTAAATCCATATCTAGGAAAAGATGGAATTACACCTTTTTTAGAATATAAAAAAAAGTGCAGCTTCATCCTTTGTAGAACATCAAATACTTCTGCCGGTGATTTTCAAGATCTTAAAGTTTTAAAGATGCAATTATATCAGATAGTTGCTAGAAAAATAAAAGAATGGAATGATTATAACAATTGTGGCGCTGTTATAGGTGCAACATATCCTGATGAATTGAAGAAAATACGTAATATTCTTGGTAATGAGATACCTTTTTTAATACCTGGTATTGGTAAGCAAGGTGGAGATGTTGAAAAAACAGTAAAATATGGAACAAATAAAAAAGGTGAAATGGCAATTATTAATTCATCTCGAGGTATAATCTTTGCTGGAGATGATGAAAATTTTGCAGGAACATCAAGAAATAATGCACTTGTTCTTAGAACGGAGATAAACAAATATAGGTAGAATATAACTCTTTACCGAAATCCATATTAATATTGTTTTTAATATTTTATATTGCCTTGATTCGAAGATCTCCTTGATTTGATGATTGGAGAAGCAAGTTCAAGGCAAAAGCTGATACCAATTTAGAGTCCCTCTTTGATCGAATAGACGTAATGTCAAGATATGAAAAGAGGACAACCATGGTGTCAAATATCTGTCGCGAGATTAGTTGCAACTTCATTCCTCTGCTGACTTAATGGATGGTTTTGCAACTGCGCCCAACATCCATTATCATTTGTGGTTGTTGGGTGACAGCGGCAAAAATCCTTCGTATTTTAAACACGGTTATAAAAATTATTGTCGTTAATTAATGTAAAAAGTCAATATTATGAAAAACTATATAAATAATGTAATTTACTATATATAAAAAAAGAGGAATAAAATGAAAAGGAAAATTATAGGTATATTGATTTGCATGATGATGTTGTCAACTATTCCAATTGTAGTTGGAAATACAATGGGCAATAAACCTAAGATGGAATTAAATGAAGAACCTTCATCGGTTGTAGGTGTAACTTTTGTAGCAGGATATGTGCTCAATCCAACAGAAACTGTTTTTGGTAGAATTAATGCTAATGCAATAGTTCTTTTATACTATGATAGAGGTATTATTCAAAAGGGTACAGGTATAGTCACTGGATTTAAGAAAGTTAGCTTTAAAGAGACACCTCTGATGATTATGAATGAGCAAAGCTCTATGGGTTTAACATTAGTAATTGGCATTTGCTCTGGATTTCGTATTGGGTTATAATTGCAAATAAAAAATAAGATAAGAATTCATACGGACTAATTTTCTTTACTTTTCTAATAATTTTTATTATGAATAAAATCTAATCAAATCCATTTAGGGTAATTTCATTTATTCCATTTCTTTATAAATATCTCGACCTTTTTTCTTGTTCCAGATCTAGAATTTTTCAATTGACGTCATTCATTATTACGTATTATTACATATCAGAAAATGATAAAGGTTCCAGTCACAATAATGCTTATTATCTCAAATTGCATCTATAATGATGATTTGATTAATAGATTTCAC
>DAOWFO010000016.1 GCA_030637965.1 Thermoplasmata archaeon | reverse complement strand
TTGAGAAAATGAGTTACGATATAGATGGCCTTGTGGAAACATCAACTAACCTTGCAACGGTTATTATCAAAGACAGTAATGCTATAATTGGACTAAGTTCAAGAAGCTCAATTGCATCTGCTCTTCAAGATTTACGTGATCGAATAAGTTCAATAGCAACACTATCAGGTGCAAAAGTAACAGAAACAGAATCATATCCTGGATGGAAACCAAATCTTGATTCAAAAATACTTGACCTATCGAAGAAAATCTTTAAAGACATGTACAACAAAGAACCTGTAGTAGAAGCAATACATGCAGGTTTAGAATGCGGAATTATAGGAGAAAAATTCCCAGGGATGGACATGATATCACTAGGGCCTACTATTAAATACCCACATTCACCTGAAGAACAAGTAAATATAAGCACAGTAGATAAATTCTATAATTACATCCTAGGAATTCTTAAAAATGTATAAAACCAAACCTTTAACTAATTTCATTTAACAGTTAAAAAAAAGGATTTTATAATTATAAAAATTAAGTTTTTCAACATCATTAAATAGTTATTGATATATCGGGTAGGTTAAATAACAAGGTTGAGATTTTAAGAGGTTGAATAAAATGGTCGATAAAACAATAATGTGCCCTAATTGTAAAAATAATCTTACAATTCAAGGACAACCTGGGGAGAAAATCTATATTACATGTCCAAAATGTGATACAAAGGGCAAATTTACATTTCCGGGTAAAACATCATATGAAACAACAGATGACTCATATGCATTGAAGATTGAAGGACTTACAAAAACTTTTAATGGTTTCAAAGCAGTGGATAATATATCATTTTCTGTAAAAAAAGGAGAAATATTTGGATTTCTTGGACCCAATGGAGCTGGAAAAACAACAACAATAAAATCTATACTTGGGTTACTTCACGTAGATTCTGGTAATATAAAAATAAATGGATATGATATAAAAAAGAATGAAATAGAAGCAAAAAGAAGTATAGGATTTCTACCAGAACGTGTTGCCTTCTATGATAATCTTACACCTATTCAAACTTTGAATTTCTTCTGTGAATTACAAGGTGCAGATAAATCAATAATTAGAGGATTATTAAATGATGTCGGACTAAGCGATGCATTAGATAGAAAAGTTGGAGGATTTTCAAAGGGGATGTTACAATTATTAGGAATTGCCCAGACTATGATAGGAAAAACACCGGTTTACATCCTTGATGAGCCTATGGGGGGATTAGATCCAAGATGGGTCAAGGTTGTTAGAGATAGAATTATTAATTTAAACGAACAAGGCGCAACAATAATGTTTTCATCACATATACTATCAGAAGTGCAAACTTTATGTGATAAAGTTGTTATAATAAATAAAGGTAAGATAATTGCAAAAGATACTGTTGAAAATCTTAATAAACATTTGAAAATTAGACCACGTCTAGAAATCACAATACCTGGATTAAATGGAAAAATACCGGAAATTATTAAGAAAATTGATGGAATTGAATCTATCGATATAAAGAATGATGTTCTTTTTATAACCTGTGATTCAGTTGCTAGAATCAATATAATCTCTGAAATAAAGGATAAAGGATTTGAAGTTAAAGATATTAAAACAATCGAGCCATCTCTAGAAGAAGCGTTTATGAAGTTAATTTTTAAAGATGACGAGGTGAAATAATGGCAATAATTAATCTCAAATCAATTTATTCAGTTGCAAAAAAAGAGTTTATGGATAATCTAAGAAATAAATGGATTATTGCAATGATGATTATTTTTTTGCTTCTTACAATTTTAGCTTCATATCTGGCAGGTGGACAAGCTGGAGGTGAAGATGCTTTTGGTGGTATGGAGGATACTGTTGTCTCACTTCTTAGTATTTCTACTCTTCTAATTCCAATTATTGCAATTATGTTGGGATACTCAACTATATCAGGAGAAGCCGAAAATGGTTCTCTCTCTATTGTTCTCACTTATCCTGTTAAGAGAATCGAAGTGTTAATAGGTAAATTATTTGGACTTGGATCAGTTTTGATTTTTTCTATAGTAGTAGGATTCGGAGCAGGAGGCCTTATTATTGCAGCAACTGTTGGAGCTTCCGAAGGTTTAGCATATTTGTCATTCATAGCACTTACAATAATGCTTGGATTTATGTATTTAAGCTTGTCAATTTGTATTTCATCCTTTTGTAAAAAACGTGTAACATCAATTGCTGGTGGAATTGTATTATTTTTCTGGGCAATGATTTATGGTATGATAATTTTTGGAATATTACTTGCAAGTGGAGTAAGTTTTGAACAATTTTTGACACCTGGCTTTGCTTATCCTGATTGGTTATTTGCCTCTGTTTTCTTTAGCCCAGGAGATACGTACCAGATGGCAGTTATGCAAGCATTTGATGTATCTCAAGCATTTGGTTTTACAATGGAAATTCCTGAATATATGAGTCTGGGTTTACTTGTTTTTGCTCAATTCATTTGGTTAACAATACCCCTGATTTTGGCTTACCGATTCTTTAAAAGAAGAGATATTTAATTGTTAAGAGTAATATATTTTACGGCAAATTACTAAAATAAAAATTGTATTTTAATCCATATCAAAGCGGATATGATCTAGGGGTTATGATAGTGGCTTCCCAAGCCACTTGCTCGGGTTCAAATCCCGGTATCCGCATTAAAAGAAGGAGTTGAAAAATTGACAGGAAAAAAGATTATTAAAATTGGAGATAGAGTTGAATTAATGAATACAACTGATTCCTGGACTAAAATTGAAAAAGGATCAAAAGGTACAGTAGTAAAAATTGAAGAAGACCAGGAGCTTATATGGATTAACTGGGATAACGGAGAAAAAATTGCACTTATTGATGGAATTGACAAATTTAAATTTGTTAAAAAATAAATAGAAAAAATAGTTATTTTTTATTGGTTAAAATAACGTTTTTTGTTTCATCATATGCTCAATATTTAAAAATTTTTCAAGACCAATCTCAACTCGCTTATCAGTAAATTGGAATTCATCGCATAACATTCGAATTATTTTTTCATTATCTGGTACTAACCATTTAAGTGAATAATCATTAGTTACTTCAGGTTCAAGAAATATTTTTCGTATTTCTTTTATCATATCAAAAGTTGGCGCATTTTCACCACCGATAGTTGCTACTGCGTTTTCAATATTACCTACTTTTTTAATTAAATCCAAACTTTTCTTTGGTCCTATTCCCTTTACGCCGTCATTGAAATCAGTTCCTATCAGTATAGCCATATCAACCAATTGTTTATGTGAAATACCGAGTGCTTTAAGATTAAAGCCTAGTCTTATCTTTTCAGGGTATACTTTCGAATATGCTTTTTTACCGGGTAGTTTTCTTCTTGAAGAAGAAGTAAGATTTCTTACAAGTATGGGTGAACCGATAAGAAGGCAATCGTAATCCTGAGAACCCACCGCATATGCATCTCCCTTTTTAACCATATAACTTGCTTGAGCCTCGCCTTCTGAAGGAGCTTGAACATATGGTATTCCAAGTACATCAAGTAATTCTTTACTCTGTTTAATTATCTCGTCAGTAACTCTTGATGTCTGCTGTGCTTTAGTTTTTGCCTTTTCAATATCACCTTTATCAAGTGCTTCTTTCCATTCAATTTCTGCCTTTTCCTTTCTTTCCCTACGGTTTCCCAAGGTTTTAGCTTTTAATGGATGAGGCTTACCATCAAAAACATATACAGGTCGCATTCTTGCCTCTACAATATTTGCAGTTCGTTGAAAAAGTCCTGAAAGATGTGAGGTTATTCGCCCCTTAGAATCTTTTAAGGGTGTTCCATCTCTCTGTCTTATGCTTGCAAGAAACTGATGTAATACATTATGCGCATCTATGACAACAATTCTATTACGCAAATCGTTAAACGTGATTTTTTCTTTTTTAAATATAGAACCAATGTCTACTCCCATCTTATCAAATTCTAAAATATATTTTATAGTTATAGACTTTCCCACTATAAACAAGGCGATAATTTTAAAGAAGGAGAGTACGTTCCCACCTTCCATGAAACAGTATCTTATTTCGATGTTGGATGTGAAAAATAATCTTGAAGAAATCATTGACCTTGGAATAAATCTTAAAAATAAATCAAAAAATGGTGAAAGTATTGAATTACTAAAAGGAAAAACATTGGGTATGATTTTTGAAAAATCTAGCACGCGGACACGTGTATCTTTTGAAGTTGGAATGAGCAAACTTGGAGGACATGCAATTTTTCTTAGCACAAATGACATACAGCTTGGCAGAGGGGAAACCATAGAAGATACTGCATTAGTCCTATCAAGATATGTTGACCTTATTATGTATCGTGCAAAAAGTAATGAGGCCATGAAAGAATTAGCAGAACATGCAACTATTCCTGTTATAAATGGACTGGATGACAAAGAACATCCCTGTCAGGTAATATCTGACCTTATGACAATAAAAGAACAAAAAGAATCTCTAAAAGGTTTGAATTTTGTTTATCTTGGAGATGGGAATAATAATATGGCACATTCGTATCTTCTAGGTTGTGGAATTGCAGGTATAAATATAAAAATTGTATCTCCTAAAAAATATTTACCAGAACAATACTATGTCGATGAGGCGAAGAAATTTGGAGTTAACGTTGAAATAACAGATAAAGTTGAAGATTCTACCAAAGATGCAGACATTATTGCAACAGATACGTGGATATCAATGGGAGATGAATCAGAAAAAAATGCGAGAATAGAGGAATTCAAGGGTTATACCATCGATGATAAACTTATGAAATTAGCTAACCCTGATGCTATCTTTATGCATTGCCTACCAGCCTACTATGGATATGAAGTAACAAAAGAAATTGCCCATGGCACCCAATCTGTTATTTTTGATGAGGCAGAAAATAGACTCTGGGCTCAGATTGGTATTATGGTTACACTTTTAAAATAGATTTATTCATTTTCTTATAGAAAGCATAGGTGTATTCTTCTTTTCGGATTAGCTAAGAATTTCTTGCAGTAAACCTTGTTTAGCTGCATATTTAATTTCCTGTGCAATTCTACGCCCAGTGGAAAGATCAGGTTGGATCAGTTCAGAGTATGGTGAACCTGCAACATATGGATTTGTACCAGCAACAATCCGCGCAGAAATTTCAAATACTTTAAATTCAAGGTCTTCTGTTACCACAGTTTCAAGACAAAATGGACCAATAATACCACCAAAAAGCTCCAGTGATTTTTCCACAACCTTTTCTCCCATCGAAAAAACTTTCGGGAGCAATGATTCTCTCATCACGATAGGGATATTCCCAGTGACAACAAATGTCGGATGTATCCCAATTTCTTCAAGTTCCTGAATAGAACCAAGTCGTTGTACTTCATCAATTGTTGTTTCATCGCGCCGATCCATTGAAATCATCTGTAAACTACCTTTACTCAGCTTATATGCATCATCTTGTATTGGAGAGTAAAAATAATGTAAGTAATATCTGGTTCCCATTACAAATTCCTGGATTGTGAAAGACCTTCCCTTTTTTATGCGTTGTAAAAATTCATCATATGTTTTTGCTATGAAAAAATCTTTACCGCCCTTTGCTCCATGATACTTCACAATTACAGGTTTATCGATTTTTTCAGGGTCTTTTATTTCCTCTGGCATTGTTATTTCTGCTGCTTCCAACCACTTTCGTTCTTTGTTACGATCTGACTCCCACATTAACACATCTTTATTACCAAATGTTGGAATGTTTAACTTCAGAAAATTTTCAGGTCCAAGGTATTCAACAAATGAACCGTGAGGAATAACGATGGTATTTTTTTCTCTTAATTCATCTGTCATCGATAAAATTTCTTTGTAATTATCTACCATGATAAATTCATCTGGTCGCCCTAAAGGAAAAGCATCATAGAATTTTCTTTTTTCTCCTACTGCAATACCTAATGTTTTGAATTTTTCCTTTTTTGCACCATTAAAAATCTGAAGGCTAGAATGAGAACAAACAGTAGCTATTGTAAGATTATTCTTATCATAAGATGCAAGCATGTCTTCGATATTATTTTTGGTCATGTTTACGACACCCTTGCAGTTCTTTAACCGCTTACCGATTTTTATTAGTTTCGATGTTTTCCAGTATTAAATATTGTATATTTATATAAATATCAATATAATTTGGATAACAGTTGTACAACAAGGCTTTATAAACCTTATAACAAAACAATTTATTGATATCTATGATAGTTGTCGGACAGGTCTCAAGCAAGGAAGAAGCTATGGAAATAAATTTCATTGCTAAACTATTTGCAGTAGGTCAACGTGCTAGAGTGCTTGCACAGCAAAATGAAAAATAATTTTGTTTTACTATAAAATACTGTCCTTCTTTTTTCTATATAATTTGAATGAATTATTAACCCCCCAAGCGACTGCCTAAGTCGTGTTTAATTTTTTTAAAAAATCATTAAAAATAATATAAAATAAAGGATTAAGGAAAATTGTATAAACTATTAAATAATAGGATATTAAACCCTGATAGCCCATGGAGGGAAAAAATGACTGACATTGATAGTTTTGAAAAAAAACATGATGAACAGACAATGATTGAAGTAAATACAGGTAAAAGAAAAAAAGAACAATTTATTGACAAATTAATGGAAGGTGATGTCGTAAATGATCTTTTTGCTGTAAAAATAAAAAATCCACCGCGCGGATATAGAAAGGGAACGATGTTTAGTCTAGTTATTTCAGATAAAACAGGGGAAATCAATGTTAAATTTTGGGGGGGAGAAAATAGAGATCGCATTAAAAGATTGTACGATAGCTTCAAAGTAGGAGATGTCGTACAAATAAGATCAGGAAATGTAGAAATTTATATTGATAAACCTCAGATATCTATCAACGAGACCTCGGGTGGAATAAGAAAGTGCAAACCAAATGAATATGATGTGAGTGATTTTGTTCCAGCTCTTGAAAAGGGACGTATTAAGAATCTATTAAAAGAAATTGAAAAACATATCGAAAGTATCAATAATAATCATTTAAAAAATCTTCTTAGATCTTTTTTTGACGATCCTAAATTTGTTAATAGATATACCCAATCTCCTTCTGCTATGACCCATCACCATAACTATGTAGGTGGAAATCTTGAACATTCATTAGGAGTAGTGAGACTTTGTATAAACATATCTGAAATGTATCCTGGAATTAATAAAGATCTTGTAATAACGGGTGCAATACTCCACGACGTGGGAAAATTAAAAGAATATCAAACTACAGCATCGATTGATAAAACAAAAGATGGAAACTTCATTGGCCATATAGTTATTGGAGATAGATGGATACGTGAAAAAATTGGGGAATTAAGAAAAAAAGGTGAAGATTTTAATAAAGATCTT
The DNA here is from genome assembly GCA_030637965.1 of Thermoplasmata archaeon. GTDB lineage: Archaea > Thermoplasmatota > E2 > DHVEG-1 > DHVEG-1 > DAOWHD01. The sequence continues at coordinate 7,328 of DAOWFO010000016.1, read as the reverse complement.
GAGAGTTTTTTATGCCACATGATACTGAGCCATCATGGCAAATATGAATTTGGGTCTCCGCGTATGCCTAAAATTGTAGAAGCGTGCGTACTTTTTCAGGCAGATCTAATGGACTCTCAGGTTAAACATTACATCCAGAAATTAGAAGAAAACCGAAAAAATACAGATGACGATTGGGCATATATATGGGATTCAGATTTGGGTAGTAGAAGACCCATGTTTCTGGGCGAAGTTTAGGTAAATACGCATTGAATATTTGAAGGAGTAGTAGATTAATATGAAGAAAGATATGATAGAAATCCTATGTTGTCCAACATGCAAAGGAGATTTAAAACTTGAAATTAAAAAAGAAGATAACCAAGAGATTATTGAGGGAAGCTTTACTTGTAAAAAATGCAATTGCAAATATACAATTGAAGATGGAATACCCAATCTATTGCCAAAATAATTATTGATTTAATATTTTCTATTAATGAAATTTCCCACATCATTCATAAGATCTTTCGACTCTTCTAGATCTCCAATATATTTTTTGAATCTCCTTGCCCTTCGATCGAGTATGATCGCGATGCCCCTATCATTTTCATCACGGATGAGCCTTCCAATAGATTGCAAAAGCTTTCTTGCAGTTGGTGCCTCAACAGTATAATCCCATCCCTTCCTAAATTTAAGATCATAATATCTTTGTAAACCTCTTTGTCTAGCTGTGGGTTTCGGATAGGGGATTCCTACAATCATTACAATTTCCAACTGTTCTGCTGGAAAATCCATTCCTTCGCTGATTCTACCTCCAATTACGGAAAAAAGTGTAGCCCCTTCTCGCCCCCCACATGCTTTGAATTCGGAAACTAAATCCATGAGCGCAGACTGAGACATCTTCTGTTCTTCAACATATAAACATCGTTCGATATCATCAAAACTTTTATTTTTCCTAAACATCGAAAGAGTGTTAAAACTAGGGAAAAACACTACTGTGTTCTTAGAAAATGTATTGCAAATATCAGATATGTGATCTTGCATTTTTTTGATGATATTATTATCTTTAATGATTTCGTCATATTTTGTGGTTACATCACTAACAAATAGTATTTTCCTGTTCTCTTTAGAAAAAGGGGATGAATATGAAACCAAAACTGTTTTTTTAGACAGACCCATCGAATCTCGGTATTCCTCTAATGGCTCTAACGTTCCAGACATATGAACCGATGAATGAAAATTTTTTATGACATCACTTACAACTGAGGGATCTAGGCAAAATGCTTCTATTCTTGGATTTATTCCTTGCGACTCATCAACAACCAATTTTGAATACTGAGTATCTCCTAGATTAGTCCAAAACTCAAGAAATAAACCAAGTTTGTGAAGGTAAGAACGAGGCAATTCTCCTTTTTTTTGTCTATATTCTTGTATCTTCTCACCATATGCAATTAAATCATTAATAATATCATTGAGTTTTTTACTCGTTATTCCTAGACGATAGATGATCTCTGTTTCAAATTCATGAGAAGGAATGAATGCATCGCTGTTCTTAGGAATTCCTCTTCTGATACCATCTTCTAAAATGTTATACACATAGGTATCTCGTAAATCTCTAATTATCTCGATTAATATTTTAATAAAACTAGATACAGTAAAATTACCATTAAAAATCGATGGATCTCCATATTTCTCCACCTCAATAACACAGCTTTTAATCATCCTTGTACTCAACTGTAAGGAAAACAAATCCCTTATATAATCTGGAAGATTATGCGCCTCGTCAACTATGAGAATCATATCATCCTCAGATACAGATAGCCAATCAAAAAGCATATTTCGAATGTTACTATCAAAAACATAAATATATGGTACAACTATAAGTGGAGTTTCACGAATGAGTAGTTTGTTAATTTCATATGGACAAATTTTCTTTTTCTCACAATAATCAATGGACTCTTCTGCAGTTGGAAGATACTGTCTCATCCAATCAAGAGTCGTATCAATCCTATCCTTACATTTGGTAATATTTCTAAAGTAAATACAACCTTTATCCTTTCCACTACTTTCAGATTTGGCCTTCTTTTTTTCATTCGCGCAAAGTTTTGATAATTCTTCTGAGGTTCCTTTAGCAAAATCTGGGTTATTTCTCGCAAGCATACACATATTTGATCTTCCCTGTATACCAACTCCAAAAATTCTGTCTTTGTCATCTTCATTTGCCATACTTCTTATTTCCCTTAATTCCAATATTACCTGTCTCTGCTGTGCATTTGTCCTAGTTGTATAGATTATTTTTTTATTGTTTTTGATAGCAAACTCAAGAGTTGCCGTAAGAGCACAAATTGTTTTACCAGAGCCGGTTCCAGATTCAAACACGATATCCTCTTTTGCATTAATCGTGTTTTTAATTGTCTTCATTATCGCCGTTTGATTTTTCCGTGGTTCGTAGGGGAAAATATTCATATCAAAACAGGGAATGTATGTATTGATACATAGATTTGTTGTACGGTCTATTAAATCTAAAAAAATATGTACATGAGGTTTTATAGTTTCAATATATTTATAGGATGAAATATGGTTGAAAATCCATTTGAGAATATAAAAAAATTACTTTCAAAACAAATTCCAAAAGATTTGGTCAGAAAAATACCAGATAAATGGGAAAAAACAGGGGATATTTTGACTATAAGATTACCTAAAAGACTGAAAAGGTATGAAAAGGAAATAGGTGAAAAGTATGCTATAGTGCTTAACTGTAAAACAGTGTTAAACAATATAGGTGGTATATCTGGAACGTACAGAAAACCAAATGTAGAAGTAATATATGGATCTAAGGATACAGAAACAATACATAAGGAAAACGGAATAAAATATAAATTAGATCCGCAGAAGATTATGTTTTCCTCTGGAAATATGGATGAAAGACTTCGAATGGCAAATATTTCAAACACAAAAGAGATAGTTGTTGATCTTTTTGCAGGGATTGGTTATTTCACTATTCCAATGGCAGTATATAGTAAATCAAAGAAAATTTATGCATGTGAAATAAATCCTTTTTCATATGATTATCTGTGTACAAATATTGTTTTAAACGATGTAGTATCGATAGTAGAACCTCTAAAAGGAGATAATAGAAAAATCTCTCCAAAAAATATAGCTGATAGAGTAATAATGGGCTACTTTGGTGATACACATGAATTCTTACCAACTGCAATTACTTGTTTAAAAAACTATACAGGAATTATCCACTATCACAACACATTTCCAGAAGAAGCAGTGCCTGATAAACCTTTAAAAATTTTCAAAAAAATTGCTGGACAATATGATAGGAAAATAAAACTTCTAAACTGTAAACATGTAAAAACATATGCTCCAGGGATTAGCCATTTTGTCTTAGATATCCAAATAGGTGAACAATGGAAAGAATAATTAAGCTTATTGTATACCATGCTAATGAAGATGATCCTAAAAAATGCAGTGCAAGAAAGCTTCAAAAGTTTGGTTTCGTAGAACTCCTAACAAATATAAGAAAAACACCAAGAAATGCTATCCTCTTAAATCCATTTGCTAAGAAAAGTTTTTCAAAAGAGGATATTGATTTTGCAAAGAAGAATGGTATTATTGCAGTTGACTGCTCCTGGAAAAATGCAGAAAATAGTTTTGAATATTTAGATAAAAGAAATTATTCAAGAGCTCTTCCATATGTAATTGCTGTAAATCCAATTAACTATGGTAAACCACTTAAACTTACAACGATAGAAGCTTTCGCCGCTGCATTATATATTTTAGGGGAAACTAATCATGCCAAAAACATTTTAAATATTTACAAATGGAGCCCTCATTTTCTCGAGTTAAATAGAGAACCTTTGGAAGATTATAGAAAAGCAAGGAACAGCAAAGAAATTATCGAATTCATGAAACAATACATTGATAGTAATTAATTACTCTTGATTCTAATTAATGATCTTCACTTTTTCATTTCATATAATTTAATGACGATATTTTAGAAAAAATATCTTTCAAATTTAGGAAATAAGGTTTTAAGTAATACATTCTTTATTCAATGTAAATCTTAATCTATTCAAAATGTAGTGGTGTGAAATCCATGGAAAATAATCTTAAAACCTTCTTCAAACCAAAAAGTATTGCAGTTGTAGGTGCATCAAAAAATTCTACAAAAATTGGGCATGCTGCACTGAAAAATATTCTAATTTCTGATTATGAATGTAATCTATATCCGATTAATCTGAAAGAAGATGAAATACTTGGACTTAAATGTTATAAAAAACTAGGGGATGTTCCAGATAAAATCGATCTGGTGCTTGTTTCTGTTCCCGCGATAAAAGTACCACAGATTATTAAAGAATGCAAACAAAAAAATGTAGAAAATGTAATAATCATATCATCTGGTTTTAGTGAAATAGGAAATAATGAACTTGAAAACGAGATAAAAAAAATTGTTAAAAAATCAAAGATGAGGATACTTGGGCCAAATACTATGGGATATAAAAATGCATCAGACAGTCTAGACGCATCTTTTGTTTTTGGAGTTCCTAGGAAAGGGAACTTAGCCTTAATCAGTCAGAGTGGTGCTCTTGGTATTGGCATGATCTACCTTGCTAATAATGAATTTGTTGGAGTTTCAAAAATAATTGGAGTGGGCAATAAATTAGATATCGATGATGATGATTTAATCGATTATTTTAGCACAGATCCCGAAACAAAGGTCATAGGACTGTATATTGAAGGAGTCAAAGATGGTAGGGCGTTTATGAATAGTATAAAAGTTTGCGATAAACCTGTTCTTGTTGTTAAAGCAGGAAGAAGTAGTGCTGGCGCAAGGGCAACCGAATCGCATACAGGATCTATGGCGGGAAGTGATAAAATTTACAGCGCTGCTATTAAACAAGCTGGAGGAATAAGGTGTCGAGATTTAGTTGAATTATTTGATATGGCACGAGCTCTTGCGGGACAGCCACCAGCAATGGGAAATCGCATAGGCATCATAACAAATGGCGGTGGATTGGGAATACTTTTAACAGATGCATGTGAAGAAAATGGACTTAAGATACCTAAACTGTCACCAAAAACATACAAAAAAATCGATAGAATCTTACCAGAAATTATCAAACCAAATAATCCTGTAGATATAGTAGGAGATGCAGGATTTTACCGTTATGAAGCTTGTACAAAAGCATTACTTGAAGATCCTAAAATTGATGGAATTATTGTTGCATCTGTACATGGTGGATATGCCCGTCCAAGAGAATTTACAGGTGCCATACTTAAAATGATACGTCAAAGAAAGCTTCATGAAGAATATAAAAAGCCGATATTGGGAACTTGGGTTGGTGGAAAAGAGTTTGAAGATCTAGTTTATGATCTTAAGTCTGCAGGGGTACCAATTTACCCATCATCTTGGAGAACAGCAAGATCAATGTTTGGTTTATATCTAGAAGGAGAAAGAATTAAAAGAAATGGTTGAGTTTAATCTACCCATTCCACACCAAGAATTTTTTCCCAGTCAGGAGGTTTACCTTCCCATTTTTCAGCAGTTTCTTTGGGAACACATTTTTTACAAACACCAATAATCTTAAAATGACAAGACAGGCAAATAGACCTACCGCATTTTAAGCAAAAAAATTTTGCATCTTTTTCTTCGCATATCTCACATAATCCTGAAGGCTTCTTTTCAGCAATTTCTTGTGCTTTTTGTGAATGTTTAATTTCTTTTTTTGTTTCTTCTAGCCAGTCCCGTAGTTCATCATTCATAGAGAGGTCATCATCATTAGACATTTTGCAACCCTCATATTTAAATGAAAAATCAACAATGCTTTATATATTTTGTTTACTTAAATGCTTAGATTTTAATTTTTTATTGACAAAATTTGCAAAAAAATGGAAAAATGGTGTTAAAATTAATAGTACAATAATATGCCATAAAGAAAAACTTGCGAAAAACCAATTTTCATATGTAAGATTAAAAACATGTAACAAGCTGCCCATGAGAAAACTGAATAATAGAACTCCTAGGATGAAATCTAGTTGATCAAATAGAATCCAATCATCACCTCTTTTTTTCCCAACACGTCTTTTAAAAAAACTTTCGAAAATATCACCAATCAATGCACCAAAACAAAGTGATGCAATTATAGGAATCATCATTGGAAACCCTGTAAAATCATTGATTTTTATTGGAAAATCTATAATTACAGCATATTTAGCAACAACAGAAAAACCAAAACCTGCTGTCATTCCAACAAAGGTACCAATAAAAAGTCCTCGCCAAGTTTTACCATCGCCTAATATCCGTCTTCCGTCCTTCCATTTTTTACCAAAATCAATAGGTGTTCCACCGCCAAAAATTAGTGCGCTTGCATTAGCCACGTATGCGGGAAGTACAAGCCATAGTGCTTGAATGATTATCTCATAGCTCATATTTGAAATATGAATATAGATTTTCTTTTAAACAATATTCGTTAAAAATTAGTCTTTTTTACTGAGCTTTAAACCCTTATAACAAAATTTATTAGACCTTTTCACCAAACTCTTCAAAGCAAGATTTGAAAGACCGAAGTTTTCTGCAACATTACTTCCAAATTTTCCGTCATCTCCTAAAAAATCGTGTATTTCACCTTCTAATTTCCTAAACTCATCCTTATCCAATGATGCTATAGTAAAAATTTCACTTATCTCATTTACTGGACAAGATATATTAATGTTGAATGCAGAATAATACGAACGGTATTTTTTTTGAGGTTTACCACTTATGCCTTCATCAGTCGTTGTCCATTTAGTCTCAACAAGTTTCATCTTGTCGAAAAGTTCAAGGGCATTTTCTCCATTTTTTCCATATTTTTCCTTGATTTCACTAAGTGGTTTCCATTCGGCCTGAATCTCCTTAAAAACATCTTTTTTTGTTTTATCGTCAAAAGCTCTTATTATCGGTACGAGATCAGTTGAGTCATTGACAACTTTAGTTCTAATCATTATATCTGCTCTTTGTAATACTAAAACAGGATTTTTAATATTTAAGGTTTTTGCATGATAATTTAATTATTTCATTTAATATATTAAAATAATAAATTCATATATAAAAAGAAGAGGGTTATATCAATTTACATTATCAGCTTTCAAAAAAACTCTACAAAAACAATATTGTCAGAAGAGAAAAAAGTTATAAGCGGTTATATCGTGAAGAATAATAAAAAAGTAAAAATGTTTGCTACATTTCGAAATTATTATCAAGTTAGATTCGATTCGCTAATTTAAAATAAAATATGTGAAGGTCGGAGGAGGCCTTATTGGATACTACATTACTACTTATAATCGGTGGCTCTGGTGCAATT
>DAOWFO010000052.1 GCA_030637965.1 Thermoplasmata archaeon | reverse complement strand
TTTTGATGATAAAGTTCGCTATGCATCAGCCATTTTAATAATAATAACAGAGATTGCATGGATTTCACTCTTAATTCAAGCATCTAGTTTGATACTTTCTGTAGTACTTCCAATCGACTTTACTTTGATTCTTATTGCCATAACTGTTGGTTTTATTATCTATACTCTTCTTGGGGGACAATATGCTGTAGTATATACAGATATTGTTCAATTTTTTATTATGATCATTGGAATATGTGTTATTGCTGCGCCAATTCTTTTTTGGGAAGCGTTACCAAGTATTCATGAATTATCATCGGTTTCTACTGCATTTCCAGTTAATGAAGAAATTGGATTTCTAGCAGCAGGTTCAATATTTTTTATGATGTTTATGCCACATATTGTTGGTCCAGATATTTACTCAAAAATTCTTTCTGCAAAAAATGAAAAAATTGCAAAAAAAGGAGCAATACTCTCAGGATTCTTTAAACTCTCTTTTGCAATCGCAATTGGCTTAATTGCAATTTCTGCTCTTATCTTGCATCCCGGTCTTTCAAATCCGTATCTTGCCATTCCTACAGCTGTCTTTGATCTTTCGCCAATACTTGCAGGAATTATTCTTGCTGGTTTTCTCTCAGTTATGATTTCATCTGCAGATTCATGCCTTCTTTCTGCTGGAACAATATTAAGTGTAGATATCGTTCGTAAAAAAAATGTTAATATTTCTCGAATTGGAATTCTTTTTGTTGGATTAGGAGCACTTATACTAGCTCTATACTACGGTGATATACTAAAAACATTGCAGTTAGCATATACAGTTTTTACTGCCGGACTAACTCTTCCGGTTCTCTTTGGCTTTTATAAAGAAAAAACACGAATAACATCAAAAGGAGCATTATGGAGTTTAATTTTTGGTGGCATAATTTCAATTCTTTGGTTGAATTTTGCGCCTTATGGAGAATATGCTGTTTTGGTTGGACTTTTAGTTTCTGTTTTTCCATTATTGGTATTTAGGAGTGATAAACAATGAGAGATAAAATACTTAATTTATTGAATGGTGGTGATTTCGTCTCTGGTGAAAAACTAGCAGAGAATCTGAATGTATCTAGAACTTCTATTTGGAAACAGATAAAAACTCTAAAAGAACTAGGCTATAAAATTGAATCTATTAAGAATAAGGGCTATAAGTTGATATCTCGACCTACTAGTCCTGTTGCTGAAGAAGTAACTTTTGGACTTGATACTAAAATTATTGGTAAAGAAGTTCATTATTTTAAGTCGCTTCCTTCAACTAATGTTTTTTGTAAAAAATTGATCAAAGATGGAAGTCCAGAAGGAACTGTTGTTATTGCAGACGTTCAGACTAGTGGAAGGGGACGCAAAGATAGAAGATGGTTATCACCTGAAGGAGGATTATGGTTTTCAGTTGTATTATATCCACATATCCCTCCTCATCATGGTATGCTAGTTACTATGACAAGCTCAGTTTCAATAGTACAAGGCATCAATGATGTGACTGGTCTATCACCAATGATTAAATGGCCCAATGATCTTTTATTAAATGGAAAGAAGGTATGTGGCATTCTAACTGAACTTGATGCTGAGATTGACAGAATAAATTATACAGTTGTTGGTATAGGAATAAATGTAAATAACTCAATTGACGAAAAATTAAAAAAAACAGCTATATCACTAATCCAGAAAAGTAAATCTAAAATTTCTAGAGTTGAACTTCTAAGATCTATTCTTAAAAATATGGATGAAAACTATAGTAAGTTTATTTCAGGGAATTTTAATTATATCAAAAAATTGTGGTTTTCCTATTCAAATATTGTCGGTAAAAGGATTAGAGTAAAGGGTGAAAAAACTATAATTAAGGGAATAGTTATAGATATAGATGAAAGTGGATGCCTTATTTTGGATACAGAAAATGGAATCACTAGAATTGTTAGTGGCGATATGGAATATATATAGGATTTTTCAAAATTATAATTGCTCTTTTAATAGATATAGCAATGGGGGAGATAACTAAGTCAAATTAAACTATATATAAGATACAGGTTTACCTTCGATACTTTTATATATATAATAAATTGTAGTTTATAATAATAATATGGAACTTATAAAAAAACTTGCTTTAATTTTAATTGTGGCAGTTCTGCTAATCTCGATATATTATATATTTTTTAATAGTGAAGATAAAGATACAGAAGATCCTATTATTGATACCATTGCAGGAAATACAACTGGTATCGCAGGTGAAATTGTTACAATATCTGTTACATTTTCTGATAATATTGGCGTTACAAATGCTACAATATATCATAGAATTGAAGGTGATAATGATTGGAACAGTAAATCCATTTTGAATGGAAGTATTAATTTTTCTCTTCCAACTGATTCTGAAGAGGATTGGCATTATTATATTACTATAGATGATGATGCAAAAAATGGTCCTGTTGGAGACCCTTCAGTAAATGGCAGTGTGTATTATACAATAACTGTTAATAGAAATGATGATAATGGAGATGATGATGACGACGATATAACAGTAAGTCACGCTGTTTTTATTGAGGAAAGTACTGCTCAAGACTGTAAATTCTGTCCTTCAGTCGCAGAAAAAATTCATGAACTCTATGAGTCAGGAAAATACAATTTTTATTATGTTTCTTTAATTGAAGACGATCAAAAAGCTAAAAATAGATTAAAGACTCATTATAATCATTATGCAAATCCAACAGTATATTTTGATGGAGGATATGAAGTTATCTTAGGTAATAAATCAAAAGATGAATATGAATCAAAAATACAAAAATCTCTCTCTAGAAGTGCAGAGAATATTGATGTTAATATCAGAGCAAGATTTGATGAAAAAAGTTCAATTATCAACATTACTACAACACTAATAAATTACGAAAAAACTGATTATAATGGAAACTTAAAAATTTATCTAACTGAGATTATTTCAACTAAATGGCATGACTACAATGGTGATTCATATCATAATGCATTTTTAGATTTTGCACAAGACGAGATAATTATTATTCCGGCAGAAAATCAAATTATTATTTCAAAAGATATTAACGCATCTGAAGAAGATTTGGATCCAGAAAACCTTTTGATTTTTTCTGTTGTCTTCAACAATGAGAAACATCAAGGTTATTCCAATCCATCAAGTAGTGGGAATCCATTTGATGCATATTATTCAGATGCAGTGAATAGTACTTATGTTGTTGATGAGGGAAATCTTCCACCTAATGTTGGTATCACACATCCGAAAAGAGGGAAGTTGCATATATTTGGTAAAGAAATTCTTACATCATTAACATTAAAGAAAACAATACTTATTGGTAAAACAACTATAACTGTTCAAGCATCTGATGAAGATTCTAATATCTCAAGAGTAGAATTTTATTTAGATGATCAACTAGTAAGTAATTTTACTGTCTCCCCTTATGAATGGAAATGGAAAAATCAAACAATGTTGAAATTTAAGCATACTTTAGAAATTGTAGCATTTGATGAGGAAGGTAAATCTTCTACTGATACTATGGAGGTTATTGCTTTCATATTTTCTAATTAAAAAATTCTAATTTATTAAGAAACATCTTATTTATTTTTTAAATAGGGTTAAGGATTAGAATAGGATTTCAATAAATCCAATTGCTCAATAGTAAAATCTCCAAATATATCACCATATAAATAAGGAATACCCATATTATCTATTCTTGTTACAAGTTCCCCCATTTTAATACTTCCATTTTTATATGATTATAATATTATAATAATTACACATTATATAATATTTTTGTTTTGCCTTATCTATTGTTTGTAATTATCACAGTTATATCTTCCTATGAAAAATGAATATGTTATGATAAAAAATTACTAATTAAATGATGTTTTTTAAAATATTTATTTTTTATTAGATAATGAATTATCATTTTATTTATTTCATATGATTTTAAAAGATTTATTACTCATAAAATATAAATAATAAATTCGGGAGGGAAGAAAGGGAGGGAGTCTGAAAAAGAAAATTGTGTAACTATAGATAAGGACTACCTCCCTTCCTAAATCTACGCAATAGTATATATTACATCTGTCGTATTTAAATATTTTGTATAAATGGTAGAAAAATAGGTAAATAATAGGTAAACGTTAATATTTTTAATTATCATATGAAGAAAAATATCTAATAATAATATTTGTAATGGAATTTCTGACAAGAATTAAAAAAAATGGATAAAAACCTAAGTATAACCCTCGTAAAACACGTTTTGTTGAATTTTTAAAGGAAAAGAATTCTGAATACATTTTTTTTACTCCTTGAAGCAATTCATCAGGAGTCATATTCTTTGGTTTAAATACAACACTTTTCATGTTATATTTTGACCAATCTTTTGTTAGTATTCTATCTTCATCCTCTAGTTTATCGAAGAGAGGTGTGCCAAGAAATGGTGTTAGTATCCAGAAATCAGCAATATCAATCTTCAACTCTTCAATCATTTTAAGAGTTTCATTAAAAATATCCTTTGTATCAGTATCAAAACCAAACATAAATGATCCAATTACTGACATTTTATTATCATGTATGTTTTTAACAGCTTGATAGTACTCTTCAACTTTATTTGTAGTTTTTCCGATTTTATTAATTGTTTCTTGCGATATAGATTCAAATCCTATAAGCCATGCTACACAACCTGCTTCTTTTGACATGCGAACAAGTTCTTTGTCACGAGCTAATACATCCGCATTTCCGTTACAAAAAAACTTTTTATTTAAGTTTTTCATTTTTTTAAATAAAGTTTTACTATATTCAGGATTTATTGTTAGAGATTTATCATAAAACATTATAGTCTTTTGTGGTATAGATTTTATTTCGTCGATAATATCATCAACTGGTCTTGTAAAATATTGTGAACCACCAGGGATATTCGATTCAGGGCAAAAATCGCACCTATATGGACATCCTCTTGTTGCCTCAATTGCTCCAGTAAATATAAAACCAGGTAATTCAACATTTGTTGGAGGGATTCTTACAGAACTATCATATTTTTTTGGTTCATAAAAAGGTTTTAATTTATCCTTCTCATAATCATTTAATAGTTCAAGCCAGTTTGTTTCATTTAATCCTATTATTACACTGTTGGAATGAGTTTTTGCTTCTTTCGACATTATCGAAGGATACCAACCACTTAGTACAACAGTTATAACTTTTTGTCTAAAACTATCTGCTATTTCATAAGCACGTTGAACACTTGAAAAATTGAAATTTATTAGAACTATGTCATATTTTTCATCAAAATTTATATTTAAATATCTTTCATCTACAATTTTTACTGAATGTTTTTTAGGAGTAATAGCTGCCAATTGACGTGCATATAGTGTAGGAAGAATTGAAAACGTATTCAATAATAATTTTTCGGTAAGTTTTAACTTCTTTCCTCCTAACCAAAAATTTTCTATTATCAGTATCTTCATGATTTTTAATCAATATTAAAGACACATATATATAAGTAATCATAACATACTTATAAAAACAACAGGGGACAACTATGAATTCATTCTACAATCCTGTTCTCATCTCAAGAATTCTAAAAAGTTATTTGTTTGATATAAATAGATTAAGAAATTTAAACAACGAAGAAATAAAAAAATATCAGATT
>DAOWFO010000069.1 GCA_030637965.1 Thermoplasmata archaeon | reverse complement strand
TATTCTTTTGTTTTTCTTTTTTAAACATATAATACAAACTAGCCATAAATGACGAAAGTATATAAAATAAAGGTAAATATAAAAGAATATATAAATCTCCAATTAATTGTAATGTTGGCACTATATTATTGATTTTTTTCTATACTTATGGGAATTTACTTATATATACTTATTTTATAATATCAACCATAGCTATTTTTTCAAGAATAAGATCCCCATATTTATCTTTTGTAACTGTTTTTATTTCATTTTCGTCAATACCAAAATTTTTTAGCACACTCTCATTCCCCTCTAGAATAGTATCGTTTCTGTGAAGCGATAATAATTTCAACATTTCATCAATTAAATGATCTATCATTTTTACATTTATTCTTTTGTTAACACTTATAAATACGAATGCAATGTTGCTTTGACCTTCCTTTATACCCATTTTTGGAATAGCAAGTTTTAATTGACGTTCACCAGATGCATACAATAATATTTCCATGCCTAATGAATTGGTAGTATTAGTTTTACCATTCATTGCCCGTTTAGCATGCTCAACTGATGAAATAAGATGGTTTTTCCCATAAATCATGTCTGCATTAAATACTTGAATTATGATACTATAGTTTTGTGAAAAATCAAGGATTTTTTTTAAAAAATTATCTACATTTTTAATGTTACCCTGTGCTCCTAAAACTTTAATCATATCTGCCTCTTAGATTAATCTTATCAAATGAATTCAGACAATTCTTTATCTTCTCCATTATCAATTTCTCCTATTTGAGTCTTTATATTTTTAGCGATAACTTTGCCTATAGTTTTAACTTCAGCAAGTCGATTTAAAGATATGCTGCGTAAATCACTAATTGTTTTGATACCTTCATTAAACATTGCTCTTGCTCTTATCCTACCTATACCTTTTAGAGAAACCATATTAAGAAGTTCTTTCTTACACCCATACCTTACCTGCATAATTAAATTACTAATATCTGAAACATATTCAAAGTTATACATCCTTGCAAATTCCCTTGCAGCATGAAGAATCCACCCTGCCATTTCTACGATATTATGAATATCGCCCGGTCCGACGTTATATTTTGCTATGATTCCGTCTTCAGGTATTTCTTCAATCCAATCCTGCATCAATACTGCCGTCTCTACATCGCTTAAAAACCAATCATATTCTTCACTCGAATTATCAGGTACGTCTAATAAAAACAATCCTTCGTTTTGTTCTACTTTTTCTTCAACCCAAAAATCTCCTTTTCTAAGATATAGTGAGCGTACATCTGGAGTAGAACATATTGCATGAATAATGGATAAAGGAAAAGGGTTCTTATTGCAGGATGCTTCAAGCGCCTTTTTTAATTGTAATGCTGACAAAGGATCTATATAAAGAGAGGATGTTCTTTTTCCAAATATAGTTGAAATATATTTCTCATCAATATTTTCAATAAAACTGTGTTTTAATAAAAATTCTATGGTTTCATCAATATCATCTTTTAAGGCAAATGTATCAGATTGAAATGCATAGAAGGTACTATCGATGAACCTGTAAATACCGTCCATACTATCTACAAAATTAGTAGCTATTGCAGATAATAAATGCATTCTCAATGAAGATTGATTACCAAGTTTCGAAAAAATTGGTTCAATATCCCCTAATATGTAATTATTAAAAATCTGTTCTTTTTGTTCCTCATTTTTTGCTATTGTAATTGCTTCTCCATGGTTGTCATACCTTGGTCGCCCTGCTCTACCAGCCTGTTGTTTATATTCAAAAATTGGAATAGGTCTCATACCAAAATTTGAATCATACCTCCACAAATCTCTAACAATAACTCGTTGAGCAGGAATATTAACACCAGCTGCCAAAGTTGGCGTAGCCACAATGCATTTTATCAATCGATCTTTGAATCCTTGTTCTATAACACCTCGCTGAACACTAGATAAACCTGCATTATGAAATGCTACTCCTTTCCTTATACTATTAAACAACTTCATATCAACAGTTGTACTTTCCGACTGTCTTTGTTTTATTGAAATTAGAATTTTTTCTAGACCAATTTTTTCTTCATCAGAGATTAATTCTTCAGTTATTGATGATAAACTGTTAGCCACAGAAACCGTTGATCTTCTAGTATTTACAAAAACTAGAACCTGTCCCCCATTAGTGATCGAATTTTTAACCAATCTATTGAGGGCTTTACTTTCAGAACCATGTAGTGTTTTTGTTTTTCCGTTATCGAACTTAATTTTATTTTTAAAATATACTCCTTCTCTGAGAGGAACAGGTCTCCAATCAGACTGAATAAGTTTGCCATCTAACCACAATGATAAGTCTAAAGCATTTTTAATAGTCGCAGAAAGTGCAATTATCTGAATATGAGGATTTAATGATTTAAATCTTGATATTATAACCTCTAATGTTGGCCCACGCGTCGCATCATGAATGAGGTGTATTTCATCAATTACAAGTACTCTTACCTTTTCGATCCAATTAACTCCATGTCTTAAGAGAGAATCTGCCTTTTCAGAAGTGCAAACAATTATATCGTAACGATAAAGCCTTGGATCAGAGTCATCTAGATCCCCAGTTGAAATACCAACTTTGAATCCAAGTTTTTCAAATAATCTAAGCTCTTCATATTTCTCCTTTGCTAAAGCCTTTAATGGTACAACATAAAGAGCTTTTCCCCTCTTTGATATAAGTCTATGAATAATTGCTATATATGCAACTAGGCTTTTACCACTAGCTGTTGGTATGGATAATACTAAATTTTCACCATTTAATACATGATGCATCGCTTTTTGTTGAGGAGGATATAGTTCATTTATCCCATGTTCTTTTAGAATTTCTATTATTGCTTTATCTAATGGTAAGTCGCTTAATTTCATTATTTCTAAATCATGAAAGAAGTTTTCAATCAAAAACTTTATTCATAGGTTGCAAAATTACTTGGTTGATATCATGGGACGAAGACAGACTATGCAAGAGAAATTCAAGCAGCAGATGAAGGCATATAGAAAGAAAAAGATGAAAATAGACAATACTCCCTTTTTACCAAATAGTGGTAGTGTATATGTCATGAATTCTCTCAATCCAACCGAAAAGATAAAAGCAGAGGTTTTAAAAAAAAGTATAAAACAACATAGAGAGATAATAACAAGCCTCGCATGTCCTGTTTGTGGAAATCCAATGGCATGGGATAGTAAATGGGAAGCTTTTATCTGTGTGAAACATGGTGAAAAAGCAATATATGAAATAGCAAGAAAGGGTTAAAGGTGACAATCTTAAGTATATCTTATTATATTAATGGATGGTGAATTTAGTTTTATGGTTGAAGAAAAAATTGGAATAATTGAGCATTTCTTTACAAATGTAAGTGTAGCTGCACTAAAAATTACAAATGGAAATTTAAAAGTTGGAGACACAATTCATATTGTTGGTGCTAGTACTGATTTCATACAAAAGATAACAAGCATGGAAATCAACAGAAAAACTGTTGAAATCGTCAAACCCGGCGATGATGTTGGAATAAAAGTAAAAGAGAGGGTAAGAGAACACGATATTGTATATAAAATACCAGAGGAATAAAAAATGAAGGAATTATCTGAAATTAGAACATTAAAAATAAATCGGTACATTATTATTGATGACGAACCATGTAAAATTGTAGGAATGTCTACATCTAAACCAGGGAAGCATGGTGAGGCAAAGGCACGAATTGAAGCTATTGGTATTTTTGATAAACAGAAACGGAGTATCGTTAAACCTGTCAAACATAAAATTCATGTTCCAATTATTGACAAAAGAAGTGCACAAGTTTTAGCTATTATGGGTGATAACGTTCAGCTTATGGATCTTGAAACATACGAAACTTTTGAAATGCCCATACCTGACGAATATAAAGGACAACTTGAAACAGGCAAAGAAATTCAATATCTTGAAGCACTTGGTAGGAAGAAAATTACACGAGCATAAATAGGTTATATATAATATATTAAAAGTAAAAATTACATATCTTAAGAATAATATGGATTTTCCTGATTACTTTGCTGATGCCACTTCTGGCTTTAATAAGGCAGAATTTGTCATATTTGGTGTTCCATATGACAAAACTTCTTCTTTTAGATATGGCTCTAAACAAGCACCAAAATTTATAAGACAAAGTAGTTGGAATTTTGAGACTTTTAATCTGAAAAATAGAATTGACTTTAAAAACATTAAAGTCCATGATTATGGAAATATTAAAATAAATGGAAATTCCCCATCAAAAATGGTAAAAAAAGTTAGAAAATTTACATCCAAACTTTTAGAAAAAAATAAATTTCCTATAGCACTTGGTGGTGAGCATTCAATAACCACTGGCATTGTTCAGGCATTTCCAAAAGAAATTGCAGTTTTATCACTTGATGCCCATATCGATTTTAGGCAAGAATATGAAAACGAGTTATTCAACCATGCATGCACAACAAGACGTCTAGCAGATCATATTAACGTTAATAATATTGCAGTATTGGGTATTAGATCTGCAGAGAAAGAAGAATTTGAAGAGGCAGAAAAACAAGGTCTTTTCTTGATTGATTCTTTCAATATCAGAAAAAATGGAATCAAACAAGCACTATATAAAGTGAAAAAATATTTTAAAAACAAGAAAATATATCTAACACTGGATATCGATGTCTTAGATCCTGCTTATGCTCCCGGTACAAGCACTCCTGAGCCTTTTGGTATCACACCATTTGACATTCTTGAATGTATAAAAAGTTTTTCTAAGCAATTGATTGGTTTTGATATTGTAGAAGTTTGTCCTCCATACGATAATGGAGAAACTGCACTACTTGCTGCCAAGTTTGTAAAATGTATTATTGAAGAAATATGGTTAAGGGATAATCAGGATTAGTTTAATATATCATGATTTCATTCCAACCTGCCATGCAAAGTGAGAAAATAGCCATAATAGCATTGGTTATAATAATAGTAGGAGCTTTATCTATTTATCTTGTAGCAACAAATGATGGAGATATTTTTAATAATCTTTTTGATGGAACGGATGGAGAAATATCGAAAACTGGTATTACCATAGGAGATTGCGCTGACGTAAATTATATAGGAAGATATGCTTCAAACAATACTATTTTTGATTCTTCATATGAATACCCTGAAAATAAAAGTGGTGGATACCCTCTACAGATGTTTATTAGTTTAAATAATAGTGAAATTTCCCCTAAACCAGGTTATGTAGGAATTATTGAAGGTCTAGCAGAAGGACTTGTAGGTTTGAATGAAAATAATACGGCAACAATTGGACCTATACCTCCAAATAAGGCCTATGGTTTAAAATTAAAAGTTGGAGGTACTTTCGCCACCAAGGTAATTGCCCTTGAATTAAATCAAACAGTTGAGGTAATAAATTATACCAATGATAGCATTAGTTTGAAATGGATTGATTTTGAGGATATGGGGGCTTTTACAATGCCAATTGGTGTTTTATTGGAAAATCTAAGTAATGCATATTATACAATACATGATTATCTTCCACCATATTATCTCTGGGAAAATTCATCAGAGATTCTTTCTGTTTCAGATGTAACTTTAGAGGTAATCACAACGCCAACAAAAAGTGAGAATATTGTTGAAGAAATGACAATGGTACCTATCGGGGAGAATTTGGATCTATTTTTTGTTTTCCCTGATGCAACAACAGCTGTATGGGATAATAATAATATCACTCTTACTAGTTCACCTCAAGCTGGAGCGAATTACTTATTTTCCAGTCAAGGACTTAATTTAACATTTACGATTGATAATGTATCAAGTACAAAACTTAACATGTCCTATTACGATACAGGAGGGCAAGTTACACCCCTAGGTACACCAATTAACAAGACAATTCAATTCAATAGGATTAAC
>DAOWFO010000066.1 GCA_030637965.1 Thermoplasmata archaeon | reverse complement strand
TTTTCATATTCTGCAATTAATGCGTCTATCCTTTTTTCTGCTTCATCCTGAAATTTATCAGGATTCGTTTCTGTTTTTTCATCAGTGTTGGATTTATGATTATTATTTTTCTTTTTTTCATTTAGCGAACTAAAAACTTCCATACCTATTGTTAAAAATATATCTAATTCTGATGAAATTTGCTTATTCTTATTGGTTTTTCTTAATAGATGCATTCTTCCCAAATCTCCAAAGATTTAGCAGATGCACTACAATAACTATTTTTGTGGCATCCCATTTTCCATTGCTAATATGTACTATTATTCTAATAAAAGTTTCTGTTATTAAGACTTTTGTAATTTACTTCTGAAAGATGAAAATAATACTCCTTTGATGCTGCTCAAAGATTAAACAAAAATCATTATATTAATATGGGATTTATTGTTATCATTACTGATGGATGAGATCGGAATATTAATTGATATAACAAGATTTCTTGTTGGAATATTAATACTTACATATGCCTCTTATACTGATATTAAAACTAGAAAAGCATCAAATAAGTTGTGGGTAATAATGGGCTCATTTGGTGTAATTTTGTTGATTATTCAATATATTACCTTAGGAATTAATAATATTTTTTACATTATTTTCATACCAATCATGATTGTTTTTATGTATGTTCTTTTTCAATTTAGACTTATTTTTGGTGGAGCAGATGCAAAGGCGATAATGGCTCTGGCAATACTTGCTCCTTTTGAACCATCAATATTTGGATATCCGTTAATAAACTCAATAATGCCTTTTTCTTGGGTTATATTTTCCAATTCTGTTGTATTGTTTTTATTATTACCATTGAGTTTATTTGTATACAATCTTGCTAAGAGAAATATTGAATTACCGTATTGTTTTTTAGGTTATAGAATGAGAATAGAAGATGCAAAAGAAAGATTTGTTTGGCCTCTTGAAAAAATTGTAAATGGGAAAAGAAAGTTTTCCTATATACCTAA
This sequence comes from Thermoplasmata archaeon, assembly GCA_030637965.1. GTDB lineage: Archaea > Thermoplasmatota > E2 > DHVEG-1 > DHVEG-1 > DAOWHD01. The sequence continues at coordinate 22,722 of DAOWFO010000066.1, read as the reverse complement.
AAATTTTGACATTGAAGATGAATTAAAAAAATTTGAAAAGAAATGCATAAGCGAAATATGGGTTACACCAAAAGTTCCATTTATGATACCATTGTTAGCTGGTTATATATGTTCCTTCATTCTAGGAGACATACTATTTTATCTAACTAATGTCATCACATGAAGAAAAATTTTAAATTTCTGGGCAAAACACATATATTAGTTTTTAATTTATGAACGCTTAAATCATGACAAAAGAAGATTATTATAAAATCCTTGGTATGGACAGAAAAGCTGATAAAAGAGAGATCAAAAAATCATATAGAAAACTTGCGTTAAAATACCATCCAGATAAAAATCCAAGCAAAGATGCAGAGGATAAATTCAAGGAGATATCTGAGGCATATGCAGTTCTATCCGATGACGAAAAAAGAAAAATGTATGATAAATATGGCCATGCTGGTATAGATCAGCAATACAGTTCTGAGGATATATTTAGAGGAGTAGATTTTGGCGATATCTTTGGAGGTATGAGTTTTGGTTTCGATGATATCTTTGAGCAATTTTTTGGTCATCGTGCTGGTTTTGGGAGGGGAAGGCAAGCAAGACAAAGAGGAGCAGATTTACGATATGATGTAAGAATCGATCTTGAGGATGCATATAATGGATTAAAAAAAGAGATTCGCGTTCCCAGAACTGAAATCTGTGATAACTGTAACGGCAGTGGTGCAAAACCTGGGACAAACCCTAAAATGTGTTCCCAATGTAATGGAACTGGGCAAATGAAGCATTCCAGTAGAACTACATTTGGTATGTTTACCCAAGTTTCAACATGCAATAAATGTCGAGGTGAAGGAAAAGTTATTGAGAAATATTGTCCAAAATGCAGTGGAAGTGGTAAAGTACAAGTAACAAGAAATATTGATATTAAGATACCAAATGGAATAGATGATGGATCACAATTGAGATTAGTTGGAGAAGGGGAAATTGGAAGTGCGGGAAGTGGCAATCTTTATATTGTGGTTCATATTAAAGAACATACAAAATTTCGTAGAATGGGAAAAGATCTTTACATTTCAAAGATGATATCATTTCCCGAGGCTTCCCTTGGCACAAAAATAGATATTGAAACGATCGATGGAAGTATCGAGAAGTTAAGAGTTCCAGAAGGAACTCAAAACGGGGAGGTATTCAGAATTAGAAAGAAAGGTATGCCATTTTTACATGGTAGAGGTTATGGAGATTTATATGTTGAAATTCATATTGATACACCAAGAAAACTTAGTAAAAAAGCAAAACATTTATTAGAAGAATTAAATGATGAGTTTAAAAAATGATAAACCGAAAATATTATATAATGGAATTATTAAATAAAGATATAGAATAATGAGGGGGACCTTAAGTGGATCCATTTAATAGAGATAAAGATAGAAGAAGGCGAAAAAATCCATTTGATTTCATAGACGATGAAGACTTTGAAAGAATCTTTGACGAGATGCAAAGAATGTTTGAAAGTACAGATTTTAAAGATATGATTGAAGATATGTTTCGTGGCGGATTCGAACCAAATAAACGTTTTATTCATGGATTTAGCATGAATATGGGTCCAGATGGAAAACCAAGATTTCAAGAATTTGGTAACCGTCAAACAAAAACTCCAACAGGAGAACCTGTAATTTCCGATGAGAGAGAACCTTTAACAGATATAATTGAAGGAGATGATGATGTTGCGATAACTGTTGAGATTCCCGGGGTTGAGAAGGAAGACATTGATCTAAATGTAACTGAAGATATTCTTGAAATAACTGTAGACAATCCAAAAAGAAAATACCACAAACATGTGGATATTCCATGCAATGTAAAGCCAAAGACTACAAAAGCTACTTATAAGAACGGTGTACTAGATGTTGTTGTAAAGCGGAAGGGAAAAAAGACACCTGGGGAAGGATTTAAAGTAAACATTGGTTAAATAATCGGGATCTTTCTTTTGAATGGAGAAAAAAAGAGTGAAAATTTCGATATAATTTCACTTATTTCTAAAATAAAAACTTTATGAATTCGTTCATTTTAAAGATATCTAAAAGGGGGTAGAGATGTCTCATTATTACTAAATTCTTTAATGATATTCCTATTAAATTAATTGATATAACCAGGTTCATAGCCCTTTAATGGATAAGAAATATTCAACTTGATTTTTTTCAGGAAATTATATATCAAATAGATTCATATAATGAATTTATATTATATTATTATAAATTGGGGGAAAGTATTAACTTTAAGTATGTGAAGTAGTATTTACAGATTTAATTAAATCTCTGTTGTAGTAAATATTTCCCTTTATAGCGGGGTGGGGTAGCCAGGAGATCCCGACGGGCCCATAACCCGTAGATCAGTGGTTCGAATCCACTCCCCGCTACTCCTCTTAAATTCTTTTTTTTTGTTTAGGTTTAATATACGAATAGTAGTTATCTATTAGATTTACTTGATTCTGAAAAAAAACGATGGTAGATTGTGGGAAATCGATCTGTTACGTGGATTGGCAATAATAATCATGATTTTATTCCATTTTTTGTACGATCTAAACCACTACTCTCTTGCCAAAATAAGGTTATATTCAGGACCAATGGTATATGTAGCTTATATTACAGCATCTGTTTTTATTATTCTAGTTGGCATTGCTCTTACAATTAGCTACTCAAAGGCCCAACAAAGCATGTCAAAAAAGGAGATTAAATTGAAATTTCTAAGAAGAGGGATAATGATTTTGTTATTAGGAATGATTGTCACTGTAGTATCATGGATTTATATTCCAGAACGTTTTATAATTTTTGGAATACTTCACTGTATAGGAGTTTCAATTATTATTTCACTTCCTTTTATACGTTTAAGAGTGGGAAATCTCATTCTTGGTTTTTTGTTAATCGGTATTGGATCTTATCTGAAGTTACTCACTTTTGATTTTAATTGGTTAATACCACTTGGATTCTTACCTCGTCGATTCTTTACTATAGACTATTTCCCTCTCCTACCATGGTTTGGAGTTGTTATGATAGGAATGGCGATTGGAAATTTTATTTATCCTAATGCAAAAAGACAATATCATCTCAAAGATCGATCATGTTATTTGATAGTAAAATCATTATGCTTTTTAGGGAGACATTCCCTTATAATATATTTCCTTCATCAACCAATTCTTGTGGGGCTTATTTTTCTTTTATTACTTTAAAAATTAATAATTCAGTCCCAGCGTCGGAACTGAAATGCCTCTCCCTTTTTCAATCCTTCCGACGATCTTAACTTCACTATGAGATAGAATTTTTAGAATTTCAATTGTTTCTTCTACATCCCTTTCATTAGTTATTATAGCAAATCCCATTCCCATGTTAAATGTTTTATACATTTCCTCATCGTCAATGTTTCCATATTTTTGAAGGAACTTAAAAATGGGTTGCACGTCTAATGGATCGTGGATAACAAACTTCACATTTTTTTTCAACCTTGGAAAATTTTTCAATCCGCCACCGGTTATATGTGCAAGTCCATGAACCTTTACTTTCTTTAGAAGTTCAATTATTTCTTTAACATATATCTTGGTTGGGGTGAGAAGAATGTCACCTATTTTCTTATTTGGATATATTCCATTAGGAAAATAACTATTGTAAGAAAAATCCGACTGTTCAATGATTTTTCTCGCAAGAGTATATCCATTTGAATGTATACCGCTACTTTTTAATCCAATTATTATATCACCTGGAGATATCTTTTCGCCTGTGACGATTTCACTTTTTTTTACATATGCAAGACATGTTCCAGCAAGATCAAAACCATTAATAATTTCTGGAAGTGATGCGGTTTCTCCGCCAATGATAGATATGTTTGATAGTTTTGCACCATCCTCAAGTCCCTTTCCAATTTCTTTTGTAATTTCAGGTTTAGGATCATCTATTGCTAAATAATCTACAAATGCAAGAGGTTCGGCTCCAACACAAATTGCATCATTTACATTCATGGCGATACAATCTATACCTATGGTATCCCATTTTCTGAGATAGGATGCTATTTTCACCTTACTGCCTACACCATCAGTGCACAAAACAAGAGCATTTTCACCAAACTCGATAATGCCTGCATAATGTCCGCCAAGAGGTCGTCCAATCCCTTTTCTTTTTGATTTAATATTTGATAGGATTCCTTTTATTGCTTTTTCTTCCTTTTCGATATCAACTCCACTTTCTACATAAGTTAACTTCTTCAAAGTAACGCCTCGCGAATAAATCGCTAAAACACAATATATGTGATAAACTTTTTGAATGAAAAAGACCTTGTGTCTTATTGTGAAACGGATTTCAGATTTGGGGGAACGAAAAGCAATACAACTAATTTATCGTATCTTATCTAAAGGCACTGAGGCTATAGGTATAGGTGATGATTGTGCTGCTTTTGAATTTAAAGATAGGTATTTACTAGTTTCAACGGATATGATTTCAGAAGAAACACATATATCTAAAAAGATGACTCCGTGGCAAATTGGATGGTTTGTTGTTGCGATAAATCTTAGTGATATAGCTGCAAAAGGAGGTAAACCTTTAGGAATGGTTTTATCCCTAGGATTGCCAAAAAAAACTCATGAAATATATCTTAAGGAAATGATTAAGGGTGCGGATTTTTGTGCAACATTGTACGAAACCTCAATAGTTGGAGGCGATACCAAAGAAAATCAAAATATAACAATTTGTGGAACTGTTTTTGGCACCGTTAAAAAAGATGAGTTTATGAGTCGAAAAGGCGCTAAACAAGGAGATGTTGTGGCTGTAACAGGTAAACTTGGCAAGGCAGGTGTTGGATATTATGCACTACAGCATAATATTGAAAACAAGAAAATCTTAAAAGGTTTGTTTGAACCAATACCAAGAATCAAAGAGGGAATGATTCTATCTAGATTAAAAGTTATAAATTCGTGCATGGATATTTCAGATGGATTGTCCTCCTCTTTATATCAATTGCAGAAATTAAATAATGTTGGTTTCGAAATTGAGAAGGAAAAGTTACCTTTGACTCAGGAATTAATTAAACTTGGAAGTCAGGAAAATTTGAATATTTATAAGTATGGTTTGCATTTTGGCGGAGACTATGAGCTTTTATTAACCGTTTCTTCCGATAAATTTGAAAAAGTAAAAAGAAGTTTAGAAAAAACGGGAAATTCTCTTACCTCTATTGGGCGGGTTATTAAAAATAGAAAAGTTTATCTTATTGAGGAAAACTCTAGAAAAATATTACCTGATGGAGGATTTGAACATTTTAAAGGTAGTAATTTTTTTTAATACTTTAATTTTTAGAGTCAATAGATTAGTTTTTGGTAAGGATTGTTAAATAAGTTTATTAAGTTATAAATATAAAATAATATAATTGGTATCCCATGCAAAAGAAAGCCATATCATTAATGTTGATTATTTTAATGGCAATACCCCTTTTTTCTGGATGTTTGGAGGAAAACAGTAATGGAAACGAAATCCCTTCTGTAGAGATTATTTACCCTACTAATAGAATGGCTGTTTCCGGATTAGTTAAGATATACGGAATTTCTTTTGATAAAGACGGAGATAATAACTTGAAAAGAGTAGAAATTTCAATTAATGATAGTGATTGGAACGTTGTTGAAGGTATGATAAACTGGAGTTTTGATTGGATAACCTATCAGGTTAATGACGGTCCTTACAACATTTGTGTACGTGCATGGGATGGTATTGATTACTCAGTTATTGATAAGATAACTATAACCGTTGATAACCCAGAAACTTTAGAATCTGATGCTCATAAATGGGCTGTTTTTGTGGCAACGGCCAATAGTCCTATAGATGATGAAAAAAAATTAGGTAATGGCGGTCTAAACTTAGCAGAGGATATGGCTGCATATTTCATAGAAAATTACGGTTATTCTACAGCCAATATATTCATTCTTTTTGATGATGGATGGATAAGGGATGATAATGGATATAGTGATCGTATGGAGACATTGGAGGAGAGAAATCACAAATATGATATAAACTACGGTGGTGCAACAAAAGAAAATGTAGTTATGATTTTAAACCATGTTATTGAGGAATCCAATAATTTTGTGGACAGTGAAGTGTTCATTTGGTTTTTTGGTCATGGTTATGGTAATGAAAATGATGAGATAACAGGTGGAAAGGTTTTGGAAAGTAGTGCATTATTCCTGTGGGATGAAATAATTTCTGATCGCGAACTAGGGGAGCTTTTATATGATTTAAGATCAGAGAAAACATGTATTATTATTGATGCTTGTTTTAGTGGTGGCTTTGCAGATAAAATAATATATAATTTTCCCACGTTTTTCCTTATGCGATCAGATATACCTAATTCGGGTAGAATCGTATTAACTGGGTCCAGTAAATTTAGACCAGGATATGCAAGCACAACACGAGGTCCATTATTTACTATTATTTGGTTTGATGGTATAAAAACTGGTGAAGCAGACGGCTTTAAATCAGGATTTCTTAATATGGGAAAACCACCATCTTTTAAATTCCAAAAAGATGGAAAAGTCACTGTTGAAGAGGCTTTCTATTATACCTCATATATTCTAAAAACAGATAGAAACCTTGATGATTATAAAAAAATGGAACCCCAAATCAATGACCAATATCCTGGTAGAGGACCTCTACGTAGCAAGAAGGGAATGATATTAGGGGATTAAATTTAAATTCTATAAAATTAGTTTTTAATATTCTATCATTTAGAGATTTATACATTTATTATATAATATTTTTAATGAGGATTTTTTATTATTTAAATTTTTAAAATATAACCATAAATTGGAGAATGAAAAAACTTAATAAAGGTGTAAATATACTTATAATTAGAGATTAATAGAATTTAATATATAATTATAAACCATAATGGTGTATATATGGACTTAAAGAAAAATGACAAACTGATATTAGTTGCAGGAGTTGTAATATTGGTTATTGCAGCTGTAGGAGTTGCTGTTTATACTTCACCTGATACAGAAGATATTAAAGCTGGCGATACCGAGCCAGAATACAAATCATATTACTATTCATGGTCAATAAACTCCGGTGAAACTACAATAGGAGATAGTTTATATGCTGGAAAAAATTCCCCATACTCTGATTCATTTACCATTACTTCCCCATTTGGAAGTATCTTAACAAGCGTTGAAGTTCATATCAATTGGGAAGATGATAATACATATGGCCTTCTCATTAAGAAAGGCGAAGATACATTAACTTCAGATATTGGTCTCCAGGGTAGAGAATCTACAACGGAATCGAGTAAGGGGAGCGGAAATTTAACATTCAATTATAAATTGAATGATATACCTTCTTCAGATTATGTTTTAGCTGAGGATATGACAGATGCTGAAAGTATAATAGATGGAATGTTTTCAGGTGAAAACGCCGCATCCTTTAACGCAGAAGTTAGTGTGGAAACTGGAGAAAGGATATTGAGGCCCTTGAAATTTTTAAGGGATCAGGGAAATGAATTTGAGTTAAAGGCAAAATATACATATTATATCTATATGGTGGAAGAACCAGAAGAAAACAATGAAGATGATGAAGACATTAATACTGGGTATGATGGAGAATACAATACTTCATTAGGTGAATTTTATAAAAATCTTTGTTATGGGCGAGGAATGATATAGTTATTATAAAATCTATATTTTAAAACGTAATAATACTCCAACACCGCCTATACCTCCAAAATTTTTTCCTGAATCATGTATGGTATTTATTATCGTAAACGTACTATTATTTTGTTTTGCAATTTCTAGTAATTCCTCTCCTTTTTTTGTTCGAACCATAAAATCAGTTATTAGTAGTCTTTCTACTGCTCCTTTTTTTAAGGCTATATCAACTTCTTTTACCCCATAGGTTGCAAGCCCACTTTTTTTAATCTCTTCGAAAAATTTCTCAATTAATTGTGTTTCAAATACCACTCTATTTTCTTTAGTAATTTTTTCTATTATTCCTGATTTTATTGCTTCATGCACACCACTCATTCCTGCAAAACCTGTTCCATGAACAAGACATTTATTAAAAATTGAAGATTTTTTGTCATTTCCATATTTCAAAAAATGTTCCTTTACAAAACCAGGCCCAATAATAACAAGGGGAGATTCCTCGTCTTTATTTATTCTCAATAATGAAAAGATTTCGCCAAAATACTCCTTTTCATCATACTTGCTTTCATACATTTTTCCTGACCGTTTAGAATCAATATCTGCTATCCATTGTACCCCGCTTTGTCTTAGAATTGCTATGGTGGCTGTATCCTCATCTAATGATACAAATGTTAGAATAGATTGATTGCGTAGCTTGACTGCTTCATCTATCCTATTAAGTTCATAGTATTTCCATTCTTTTTTTATTATGGAAATCTTGTCCATCTTATCTGAAGTTATATTTAATGTATGAAATGATCCAAGATCTTGAGGTCCTTCCTCTATTATTCCATGTATACGAAGGCGATCAGAAAACTCATGAAATTTCACTTCCACCACTCTGATTCCTAGTTTCATAGGTTTTTTCTCAGATTTTTTTGATCTAATTTTATCATCTTTTCCTTCATCAGTCCTATATGAAACTGCACGGATTAAATCACCTTCACTGATAATGTTGTATAAGTGCCAAATATCGTCGAGATTCTCAGGAATAAGTTTTATTTCACCATGCTTAAGATCCTTAAAAATCACCTTCATATATCATCCTTCTCTAGATTTAGCTCAAGATTAACTGTTTTAACAATACTTACACCACCTGGTGGAAAAACTTTATTTAACTGATCAATATGCATTTCAAAAGACTTTGCGAGTTTATTTGTGATAATATTCTTTTTCACATTTCCTGGTGTTAAGATAACATATCTTTTTGCTATTTTTTTCACAGCATCAACAGGCCCACCCATAATCTTTCTCGTTTCACCAATCATTATCTCACCAATGGCAATTTTTAGTCTACATCTGTAATAATTTCGCTTTCCACGAATTATAAAAGCGCCTTTTGGGACAAATTCACCACTCTGGGGTGTTTTGCTAACTTGCTCAGGAAGAACCCAATATGCCTGAGTTTCGGTGAATTGTTTCCAAGCTTTGGAATAAGAAGCAGAAAAAATGCAAGCTTCCTTTAAAGTTTGTTCAGATATTGGAATATTTTTGTCATCCGGATCTTTGCTTTTTATCACACAACTTGGCGCTCCTTGAATTTCCGCATGAGCATATCTATCTCCATCCTTCAAATATTTTTTTACAACTTGATCATTACTCTTTGCGTTCCTACCTCCAATGATTATGTTTCCCTCGCTTGAAATAAACCATCTAAAACGTTCGAACCAAAAATTTTTACCTGTTAATATACTGTTCTCTTTTTCTTTATTTTCAATCTCCCTTTTTTTAACAATTTCCTTTATTAATTGTCTTGTTTTTACAATTGATTGTCGTGCTCCTTCTAACTTAACCCTAAATTTTTTGCTGTCGTTATATGCTTTTTCAGCGTTTTTAGAAGCAGTCTTTCTAAAATCTAATTTTACTTTAATTGTATTTTCATTTATATCTTTTAGATATACAATAAGTAGATTTTCAATAGGATCGAACTCTTTTACAATTTCTTCTTCATTAATTCTTTTTATACCATCAACTTTATTTTTATGTTCAATAATATTATTTATTTCATCTAATAGTAAGTCACATTGACTATAATTTAGATAAATAATATCTCCTTCGATTTTTTTTAATTCAATTTCTTTTTCTAATTTTTTGACAGCTTCCACTTGTTGTCTAAGCTGTCTATGTAATTTTTCAATTTTTTTCTCAGATTTACTTTCCTTTTTTTCTTCCAGTTTTTTTATACTTATAAATTCTTCTAAAGATTTTGTAAAACTGTCTACTTCATCAAAATCATTGTTTCTATAAATTTCAAATTTAAAAGGAAGAATGTCGATTGCATTCCTATCTTCTTTAATTAAAATCGGTTCAAATTCTTTGTTTTTAAACAATTTTAAAAAATCTAACAATACATTGAATACACTCTCTATAGTTTTATCATCTAAATTTTCTATCTTAATATTTTTTTCAACATTAGCTCTTATACAGATCTCTTCAGCAATTAATCCACTTAGGTTTACATTAACGGCTAGAGTTCTTACTAAATCTGTTTTGCTTTCTTTTAGTAAATTTGAAAATTTTTCTTTTGTAAGATTAAATGGATCTATTTGAGATGGTGGATGATTATATTTCTCCCTACTTTTTATTATTCTATGGGCCCATCGTTGTTTGATCAATGGAAGTATGATTTTCCCTTCAGGATTAACAAGAATGATGTTGCCCTTTGAAAAAAACTCGATTATTAAGGAGTATTCTCCTTCTTTTTTACTAATTTTTATTTCAATTATTCTATCAAAATCATGCTGTGAAATCCCTGTAATTTTACCATTTAGTAAATATTTTCGAAGAGTCATTGAAAACATAGATGGTTTTAAAGGAGTTTCAAAGGATTTTTGTGTAACACATAAAAATTTGCCATTTTTAATGATGATCGATTCTTTTTGTTTTGTTTTAATATTCTTAATTTTTATCAATAAATCGTCACGAGTAAGTTGATATATTTTATCTATGTAACACTCCTTTAATCCTTGTAGATCTGAAGCAATTACATAGAAATCGAATGATGATAGTTGTCTATTCATTTTACAAGAGCATATATATCATATTATTAAAAAGAATGTTGTGTGGGATTACTATGGTGGGAAGGAGAAGAGGAACGGAATGATACGAAATGAATTTGATACCGATGTCAGAATAGTTGTTGAAAAAGACAAGATTGGTAATAGGAAAAAATTCTTGCAATTTAAAGATTGAGAAAGTGCATCTCACCAAATTTTAAAATTTTTTCGCAGAAAATTTGTTTAATATTAAAGAAGAATAAAACTCAGTTAAGAATTATATGAAATATTGTAATCACCGTAAAACTTTTTACCATATACTTATAAAAAATAATTATGAAATTTTTTTTTATTATTTTTTAAAGAATTCGAATACCATTTTATAGATGATTAAGGCAATAAAAAAGTAAATTAAGGTATTAATGTATATGGCATTTGTATACTACAGGTGTAAAGATGGTAAAAAAGTTATTAGTAGTAGATGATAATCCAGATGTAATTTTTTCTGTTAGAAATGGATTGGAGAAATTTAAAAAGGACTATACTATCATTGGAGCGGAAAGTGGCAAAGAATGCCTTGAACTTTTAGAAACCAATACCCCTGATCTAATATTGTTAGACATTATGATGCCAGAACTAAGCGGATGGAAAACATTTGATTTGATAAAGGGAAATGATTCCTGGAAAAATATACCAATAGTTTTTTTAACAGCAAGAACAGATAATGTTGCGAAAAATGCTGGAGGTTTTTTGGGCGAAGACTATATCGAAAAACCCTTTGAAATCAAGGATCTAAAAGAAAGAATTGATAAAATTCTCAGTAGATAAACTAATTAATAATCAATGGTCTTTTCATTATACTTTTTTTATCTGTAGCGTCAAGATTAATATAATTTACATTTTCGTATTTACAACTTTTTTCTTTCCCATAATTTTAATAATATAGACTAAACTTATTTCCAAAAATATATCATTTTTTGAGAGGTATTTTACAACATAGTTACATTCTAATCCCGCTCCCTCAAAGACTATTGCTTTTATAATTACCAAGATTGTATATGGACTATATGTAAAAAAACATAAATTCTTTATTCAAATCAGATTCACCAAAAAAAATATAGAATGATATTTTATTATATAATTAAATTTTAATATGAGGTTGTAATGTAGGAGATTCACGACATGAAAATTAATCCTCTTGGTGTAACATTTGAACCACTTGTTGGATCAACTTTTACTAATTTATTAAGATTGATAGCACAAAAAAATTAAAAAATGGAAATGTTTTGGCTGTATTATTTTAATGTATTAAATGTAAAATCGTCAATGAGCATATCATTATGCCTGACTTCAACTCCATAAGTTTTCGGTTTCTTCGTTTTTGTTATTAAATTTGTAAAACTGGTCTTTATATCTTTTAATGTAATGTTAGCTGTTTCGTTATTGAATGAGTTAGAAAGAACAAATTCTCTCCATTTTTCTACGCTTAGTGAAATCTTGTCATAGCATGAGCTACATAAAAGATTGTTTTTTCCCATAACTGGATGACAATAGCCTTCAAACATACCTAATTTCATTTCACATTCTACACATTCTTTCATAGATTCTATTCCTCCACTTTTTTTTATTTATTTTTTTCATCTAATACTATCAATGTTAAATAGCAATCATAAATTGTTTTTTGAAAATGTTCTGCAAAAATATATAATACACAACGAAAATTCTAAATTTGCTGAAAATCTGGGAAAAACTTGATTTGAAAGATAGGAAAATACCGTATCATCTTGATATTAATTCTAGACAATCATTTTCTCAGAGAAAAAAAGGTTAAAATAAAACTGAAAAACCATCAAATTAAAACATTTACTCATGCTGGAGTCAATGGGCCCGGCAGGATTTGAACCTGCGACCATCTGGTTATGAGCCAGACGCTCCACCAGACTAAGCTACGAGCCCTTAAAATTTGGTAGTGCATAATACAATTCTAGTATTTTAAAATTTAGAGGTAAAAACCCAGTTCAGATTTAATAAATTATTAAAAGATTTTAATCTCATAAAGATATTATTCTTTGATATCTTCGATTATTAATTCCCAAAATGATAATAACTCTTTATTCAACTCTATTTTCCATGAAATAAAATCCTTATCATTTATAATTGGTAAATTACTCTCAATGTTATTTATATGTTGGATTTTTCTATAATACACTGACTCCCGCCACCAAAATAATATATTCGTGTTAATATGTGTCAATATTAGTATAAATATATATTGGGAAAAAATGTCAAAATGTCAAAAAGACATCTTGAAATGAAATGGTAAAATACATTAACAAAATATTGTTAGATATTGGTGCATATAATGGTAGAGTTAATAACGCTTGCAAAATTTCCTTTCTTAAAAGAATCTAAGTCATATGTCAAAGATAATGGTTTATCCGTTGAGGAATTATTAGATGATCCTTTATATGAACGTGCAAAATTTATTGGTATAGAACGACTTGACAATGCATTTAAGGATAAAGATGTTGGAAATAGAAGCTTAGCAACTGAATCTGATTGTATTATGGAGCTGCTTTCATATCCAATTTCAAGAATGATAGCAGTTTGTATTGGCGATATATATTTTAAAAGACGATATGCACTTGGTGAAGCCGTTCATGCATACAAATATTTAATGAGTGAACCTACCTCATTTCTACTAAATGTCTCCAATGAATTCAACCTAGATGTAAGACATAGTAAAAATACAAACAGACTTATAATATACTTCACTGACTATCTTCATAACACTCCAACAAGATACAAAAAATGGAAAATGATAAACCGTAAGATGGACAAGGGATATATCAGCATAACTCATAAAGATCTTGCAAGATTAATTCAGGAGAGTTTAAGATTTAGAATTAATAATGAACTTGATGAAAGAAAATGCAATCAGAAAATATATAATAGTTTTCTACCCGATATTAAGAGAATTCAAAATATTGTATCGATGCATCGCAAAAAGATTGAGGCAGCCCCAATTGGAAAATTGGATATTAATAAACTACCGCCTTGTATGAAAGACTTATTAGCAGCAATACAATCAGGACAAAATGTTCCTCATATGGGACGATTTGCCCTTGTAGCATTTCTCAACTCATTGAAATTAGATACAAATGAAATTCTTAAACTATTTAGTAGTGCTCCAGACTTTGAGGAGGAAAGAACTAGATATCAGGTGGAACATATTACAGGAAATACCTCATCAACAACATATTCACCTCCCGGGTGTGAAAAGATGAGAACATATGGAATATGTCCTACAGAAAAAATGGATGATTTATGTAGATTTAGGAGGCATCCTTTGAATTATTACAAGGCAAAATGGAGAAAGAACGGTAATAAAAAGGTGAAGAAAAATCATGAATAAATTTGTTACCTTTGAAGGAATTGATGGGTCAGGAAAATCTACAATATTACATCGTGTAAAAAAACAATTAGAATCCCAAGGTTTTGAAGTTATTTCAACTTTTGAACCAACAGATTCTTGGTTAGGAAAATATGTAAAAAAATGTATAGAGACTGATTCAGACCCTTTTATAACAGCTTTTACATTTATTTCAGATCGTATAGAACACTGTAGAAAGATTCAAAAATGGTTAGATGAAGATAAAATTGTACTATGTGACCGGTATGCAGAGTCGACATATGCCTATCAGGGGGCCCAATTTCAAGGAATATTGAAAAACCCAATACGATGGTTGAAAGAACTTTCTGATGGCCGTATACTTATACCTGATAGAACATTTGTCTTTATAATTAATCCTGAAAAATCTATTGCCCGCATCAAAAACAGAGATAAATTAATTTCTTTTGAGCAAATTTCATTTCTAAAAAAAGTACACAAAAATTATCTGAAATTGGCAGTTGGTGACCAGTTTTATAAACTTGATGCTACAAAAACAATTGAGGAGCTTGAAAAAATATGCTGTGAGCATATTCTAATCTAACCCTCATCAAATTATAATTAGTTTTTATTTAAAAAATTGTAATTAAAATTTAATTTTCTCTTCAAATTTTTTTATATCTTCAATATTTGGATGGATAGGATAAAATGTTGAAATATAAAACCCTGCTACAATATTAGCAAATAATAACCTTTCATCATCATTGAAACCTAATAATTCTGCAAATAAATTTCCAGCATTCCATGCATCCCCTGCTCCAGTAATTCTAAATATCTCTGGAAGAATAATTGATGGTATTACAGTATTTTTATTATTAATTGAGCATGAGAAAAATGAGGTATGTAAATCTATGCGTGCGGTTATTTTCTTTTTAAGAGAAATTGCAGCTTTTAAAATATCTTCAATGTTATTCATATTGGAAATTTTACTGAAATGTGTAAGTTCATTATTATTTAATCCTAGTATGTCCAAATCTTTATTGGTTAACACATCATTTTTCAGTTTAGGAATTTCGGGTTTTCTATGAGCAGGATCTCCAGTGTCAAAAAATGTCTTTCCATTGAATTTTTTTGCATATCTAAATACATCTCTTGCAAGTTCAGTTCCATTTTTATTCAAACTCCAATTAACTACGCAAGTTATATCTGAATTTGAAATTAATTGCAAATCGCTTTCATCT
This sequence comes from Thermoplasmata archaeon, assembly GCA_030637965.1. Lineage (GTDB taxonomy): Archaea > Thermoplasmatota > E2 > DHVEG-1 > DHVEG-1 > DAOWHD01. The sequence goes on along the minus strand of DAOWFO010000066.1, from coordinate 7,410 downwards.
AGTTGTTCAAAATTAAAATCTGAAACAGATCCAGTATGTCCAACCATAACATTATTGTGTTCTTTTCCAAATTCCATAGCTGTGGTTATAGCAATTTTTCCATCTGTTTTAACATTATTTAGATTTACACCAGAATCACCTAGAAAAAATTGTAGAAGATGTAGGCCAAGATTGTCTGTTCTACATATTAGATAAGATTTAATTCCAAGTTTAGAAAGAGCAAGGGCAGTATTTGCTGCATTTCCACCTTGTTGGATACTTTGGGTAATTCCTGGTATGTTTCCCCCACCTTGTTCAAATATGTTCTTAATTCTTGAAAATTCACTATCAAAATCATTCATTATAAGAAGGTGATCAACAAAAAAATCTGGCATTAGAACAACATTAATATCATTTAATTTCTTTTTTTCTATCTGATTAATTCTCTCAAACACCCTTGTTAATAAATCATTATCCATCATTTTCTCTCCAGGAGTATAATATCTCATCATATCGATTCTTATCATATGTTAAAATCGTTTATAATTTAATTATGTTTTGTCATATGAGGGATGTATTAATCATATTTTGAAAAACAAATATGAACACTTCAATTTCTACTTGTAAAATAAGGCGGTTATTTTATAAATGATAAATAACATTCCATGTTTAAACTGGTGATGGGATGGAAGAATTTGATGTATTAGAGAAATCTAATAACAGAACACAGTCTGAAATGAAAATAGCTCATTTCTCATGGGAATTTTCACCTGCAATTTGGGGAGGGTTAGGAACGTTTGCAACAGAAATCACTCAGAAACAGGCATCTCTTGGAAATGAAGTTACTGTTTTTGCGGTAAACAATGGAAATAAACTAAACACATCAGAAAATTGGAATGGCGTAGAGGTATACCGACCTAAAACTCTTAATCTTACATCTAGTTTTTATTTATTTTCAAATCAAGATCTTCGTTCTTGGGGATCAAATTTCAATTTTTTTACAGATGTAATAGGATACAATGTTATGTCTGCTTCAAAACTTATTGATTTACTTGTAAGAGAAAAAGGAAGAAATTTTGACATTATTGAAGGACATGACTGGCTTGGAATCTTTGGAGGAATAATTGCTAGGCAAGAACTAGGCATTCCATTAGTATTTCATGTTCATTCGACAGAAGTTGGACGTTCTGGTGGAGGAGGGTCTCCAACAATAAAGAATATTGAATATGAAGGAGCACAGATTTCAGATTGTGTTATTACAGTATCTTATTCTATGAAGGATGAACTGAAAAAACTAGGTTTTCCAGAAGATAAGATAAGAGTGTGTTGGAATGGTATCAATCCAAATAAATACGATCCTAAAAAAATACCATTTGATAAAAAAATCCAACTCAGAAGAACATACAATGTAGCTGATGACGATCATCTTCTTTTCTTTATTGGTCGTTTGGTAACAATTAAAGGTGTTGAAAATTTGGTTAAAGCCATGCCAAGTGTTTTAGAAGATTTTCCTAATACTAAACTGATAATCCTTGGCGTAGGGGAATTAGAGGAAAATATTCGTATTTTAATTAACTCTCTAAATCTTAGTGAAAAAGTTATCCTAAGAACAGAATTTGTTAATGAGCAGGATCGTATTCTGCATTATGCGGCTGCTGACTCAGTCGTTCTCCCATCACTTTATGAACCTTTTGGGATAGTATGTACTGAGGCAATGTCGATGGCAAAACCGGTTGTAGTTGGTGCTAGGGGAACTAGTGGGATGCGAGAGCAGATAATCGCTGATGGTGAAAACAAATGCGGAATTCATATGAATTCATATGATCCAAATGATATTGCTTGGGGTATTAAACAGATATTAGAATCAAAAGAGAAAAGCAAGCAATTAGGACTTAATGCTAGAAAAAGAGTGATTGAACATTTTAGTTGGGATGTTGTGGCAAATAGAACTTTAGATATTTATAAAGAATTCATAAAACATTAATAAAAATTAAACAACTCTAATTAACAAATTGAAATGTAACAAAAAATATACATTTTTAAATGTTTTTCTTATCATCTTTTTACAATGATTTTTATTAAAAAATTTATAATTAAAAATCTTAACAATAAATTTCAGATTAACTAAAAGAATTTTAAAGAAAATTGTTTAAAATATTTAGAATAACTACAATAATTCTTTTTTTTATTTTTTATCAGTATAATATCGTGCATTTTTTTTATTATTTTGTCTTTGTTTTATTAGTAAATATTACCCATTTTAACATTAAAGCTTCTTTGATATAATAAATTTAAAGTGTATGATTAAAAATAATAGAATTTACTAGAAAAAATTAGTAAAATTGATATTACTAAAGTTTTTTTAATTTCACTTCTTTATTGCTAGAGTTATTTCAATTGAAGAGACGTTATGTGTGTCACCCTCGTCGTTTGTAATACTTTCAGTATCAATTTTTATATCTGTTATTTCAGTATCTGTAACAAATCTGTTTCTGGAAATTTCTGCTGCATCTACTGCTCTACTAATAGCTCTACCTCTTGCTTTTATTACTACCTTGTCCGTATTTTCTTTTTTAAATTCGGTTACTACTGCAAGCACATAGCTCATCGGAGGTTTGTTACCTACGAATATTGTGTGTTCGTCTTTATCTTTCACTTCAACGTTTTCTTCTTTTTTTACTTCTTTCTCTGCCATGGTTTTTCACCTTTTTAATTTCTACGGTTTTATCGAATGTTAGGCTCACCTCTATTGATGGATGTATATAAATCTTTTGTGTAAAAATGCCAAAACTAAGTAGACATGTCTTAAGATACGATGGTTATCAAAAAAATATATCTATATATTGATGAAATATTATAACATTTAACAATGAATGGATAAATAAATGATATTCTTGAACCAATATATCAGAAAAATTAACAATTAAAATAATATTTATAATCCAAATCTGTTATCTCTGTTATATAACCTTGAAATTCTTCTTTCTTTTTTTCAATGTATATTTCAGAAAATTCTTCTCCTAGTGCTTTTTTAAGAATATCATCTTTTTCAAATTCTTCAATTGCCTCAAATAAATTAACCGGTAATTTCTCGACGCCGTATTCTCTAAGTTCATCATTTCTCATTGTGTAAATATTTTTTTCAATAGAATCAAACTCAACTTTATTTTTTATACCATCAATACCCGCATGAATAATTGCAGCAAAAAAAAGATAAGGATTTGCAGCTGGATCTGCATTACGTATTTCAATATCAATATTTTCCTTAGCTGCAATCCTCAATAAGCTGCTTCTATTATGTCTCCCCCAGGCGATATATATAGGCGCCTCAAAATTAGGTACCAATCTTTTGTATGAATTTACAGTCGGATTAGTAATTGCAGCTAAACCCTTAGCATGTCTCATAATTCCGCCAATAAAATATCGAGCTGATTGACTAAGATTATATTCATCGTTTTCATCATAAAATATATTCTCAAGATTATTAAAAAGACAGATATGTGCATGCATCCCATTTCCACATTCCTTTGAAAATAATTTCGGCATAAAAGATGCATATAAATTATTACGATTTGCTATGTCTTTTGCTAGAAATTTAAAATAGATGCAGAAATCAGCAGCATTTACTGCATCTAATGATTTTATCTCAATCTCATGTTGAAATCTACCATTCTCATGATGATGATATTTTAGATTATAACCACTTTTTAATAACAAGTTGGATAGACTTTTCCGATAATCTTTAGCATCATCTAATGGAGGTGGGAAAAAATACCTTTCATTATTTGTAATATCAAGCCGATTTTTGTCATTGGATTGATTTAAAACAAAAAATTCCATCTCAGGAGATATTTTTATCATATCAAATCCATTGCTACGTGCCATATCAACTGCTTTCTTTAATATATATCTTGGATCAATTGAAAAAGGCTGTAAAGAGGTATTATAAATATCTGCTATTACTCTAGCTTCATTTTTTTCATGTGGTAAAACAAGAAAAGTTTCCAAATCTGGCACAGCAATTAAATCTGATTTTTCAACGTCTGTTAATCCTACTGAAGATCCATCAAATCCAGATCCTTGATTTATAATATTATCTTCAAGAAATCGGCCTGATGGTATATGCAAAACTCTTAATCTACCAAATAAGTCGGTAAAATGTGTTTGTATCCACTTAATGTCATTATCTTCAATGATCTGTTTTATCATATCTTGATTCATTAGAAAAGGTATAACCATATGTTATATATTTTTTATGTGTTAAAATTGCAAAAAATTACAACTGGGTAAAATACAAATTAAACAATCAAAAATTTTTAAAAAAAGAAAAAATAAAAAGAATTATAGAACTGGAAGATAATAATCCGTCTCCCATTTAGTAATTTGAGTACGGTATTCATCCCACTCCTTATATTTTACATGTAAAAAATTATCTAAAATATGTTTTCCCAAAGTGTCTTTTAGTAGCATACTATTTTTTGTAAAAGACAGAGCATGACCTAAACTTTCAGGTAATTGTCCAATATTACTTTTTTTAATCTCTTGTAAAGACATTGAATATATATTTTTTTCAATAGGATCTGGAGGTAATTCTTTTTCTTCAATGCCTTTTAATCCAGCTGCAAGTATCAAAGCAAACTGGAGATAAGGATTACCTGATAGGTCGGGACTTCTCAGTTCACATCGAGTACTATTATCGCGACATGTAGGTATACGAATTAAAGCACTTCGGTTTCTGTATGCCCATGAGATATAAGTTGGTGCTTCATAACCAGGAACAAGTCTCTTGTAAGAATTCACTGTTGGATTAAGTATGCATGTTATTTCCTTGATATATTTCAATAAACCAGAAATAAACCATTTTGCGACATCGCTTAATTGATTATCGCCATCTGGGTTATAAAAAGCATTATATCCATCTCCTTTAAAAAGAGATATGTGAGTATGCATTCCTGAGCCATTATGACCAAATAATGGTTTAGGCATAAAAGATGCGTGTAAATTGTGAATTTTTGCAATTACCTTTGCAACATATTTAAGTGTTATAATCCGGTCTGCGGTAGTAAGCGCATCAGCGTATCGAAAATTAATTTCGTGTTGACCATCTGATACTTCATGATGAGATGTATAAGTAGTAATTCCTAAAGAATCTAAAGCAATTGAAATATCTGCACGGATCCCCTCAGCAAGATCTCTATGCGACAAATCAAAGTACCCAGCAGAATCATTTGGAATTATTGTAGAATTTTCGCCTTCCTTTTTAAATAAAAAGAACTCGCATTCAGGTCCAGTATTATAAATAAAACCCATTTCTCTGGCCTTATCTACAATTTTTTCTAAAACATATTTTGTATCACCAATAAATCTTTTACCATTTGGTTCATAAATATCACAATTAATTTTCGCAGTTTTTCTTTTTTCAATACATTCTGGAAGTATCATAAAACTACGAGGATCAGGTACAGCAATTTTATCAGATTCTTCGATTGTTGCATATCCCGCAATAGAAGAACCATCAAAAGGCATTCCTTCATCCAATGCCTCTTCTAATCTATTTACAGGAATTACAATATTTTTTGGTATTCCAAGAATATCAACAAATTGCAACCTAACAAAAATTACTTTGTTTTCATTTGCAGTTTCAACAATGTTTGAAATTATTTCCTTGTCACATTTAGAATCTGATATATTATCTAATTTATTTTCCAAATTATAATCCATCTTTTTCTCCGCCTGATTAAAATTAATATTTTGATATCCAATTGAGGTACTTCTTATTTTCGATAAAATCCTTTATTCATGCCAAATATAATAATCATAATCAGTAAATAATAATGTTATTTAAATGCCTAAATCTAAATTCTATTTGGATGTTGATTAATAATATAATTTTTATAATATTGGTATATTATAATACTTATCATCATTAATATGGGGAAAATAATTTTTGGATATCGTAAAGTATTTTTTATAGAAAACATTTATAAAATAAAACAATAGTTACACGATGTGTTTTATAAGGAGATATTATGAAAAATATATTAATTAAATCATTTACAACCATATTATGTATTTTGATGCTTTTATCCCCGTTAACTTCAACATCTTCAACTATTTTGGAAAAAGAAAAACAAGTAAATTCAATAGAGGTAAGAACTACCAGTTTAAATCCAAAGATAAAAGGTGCTTTATCGATGATAAACGAAACAATGCTTAGAAATTATTTAATTGATCTTGTAAGTTTTGGTTCAAGGGTGACAGGTTCCTATAGTAATGAAAAGGCAGCTGAATATTTATTTCAGCAATTTGAAAAAATGAATCTTGAAAGTGAATACCATAGTTGGTCAGTTCATAATGATAAAAAAATTCCCATGTTGTATAACAGTAAAAACGTTATTGCAACTCAAAAAGGAACAGATGATTCATGTGAAGAGGATTTGATATTTAATGCTCATTTTGATGCTGTAAAGAATTCTCCTGGTGCTAATGATGATGGATCAGGTACCATTGCTGTTCTTGCTGCTGCATATGTTTTAAGTCAATTTGATTTTAATCGAACTATTAAGTACATATTATTTTCAGGTGAAGAACAAGGTCTTCTAGGGAGTCATGAATATGTTAGAAACCTCTATGAAAAAAACGAAAAAATCTTTGTGGAAATGAATGCAGATATGATAGGTCATACAAGAACAGCTGAAGGGGGAAGGAAATATCGTGTTTATGCAACAAATGATGCCTTATGGATAATAGATGAAATGGAAAAAATTAATCAAGATTATAACATTAATTTTAATATTTCAAATGGAGTTACAACTCTGGATGGTGGAGGAGGTAGTGACCATGTGAGTTTCGTTAGATATGGTTTTGAGACTTTAGCCTATTTTCAAGCAGAAATCATTGTTAGATACTGGCATACTACAATGGACTTAATTGAACATATTAATTTTAGTTATTTAGTAAATACAACAAGACTAATTGTTGGAACTTTAGCACAATTAGCAGATATTAAAGATACTACACATCCACAAATTAAAATCGCATCGCCAAAAAGAGGACGTTTATACTTTCAAGATAGAATCATTTGTGAATATGAAAAATTTGAAACAAAAATAATTGATGATTTTGAAATTTATGCGGAGGTTGAAAAGGGAAATTCGCCTATAAGCCATGTAGAATTTTATTACGATGGTAAATTGTCCTTTACTGATACAGAAGCCCCGTTTCATTGGCGACTGAATAAAATTTCATTTACAGAACATATAATTAAAGTTGTTGCCTATGATGAATCTGGAAAAACTGCTAATGATGAGATGATGATATTTTATCTGAATTTAAATAGAAAAAAATAGTAAAAAAAATCACTGCAAATAAATAAAACATTTCTATGGTTAATAACGGATTTCTAATTTTTTCCTAAAATGCCAATGTTAT
>DAOWFO010000067.1 GCA_030637965.1 Thermoplasmata archaeon | reverse complement strand
AGTTAGGACAGATACATTCTCCCCCTGGACCACGACCAAATCCTCCGCCAAGTCCTCTACGGCCGCCTCTACCAAAACCTCCTCCATATCCTTGCATTATTATTTCGCCTCAAAATACTTACTTCTTTTTTCCTCTCTTTAACCCCGAATATTTAGGCACAGTTGCTTTTGTTATTTCTGATAGCTTTCCTTCTTCTAAAAGTTGTATAGCATCTTTTACTCTACCTTTTGCTTGATAAACCTTTACTCCACATCGTTCAACTATTTCAAATGCAAATGGTCCAATATCATTGGTTATAGCAGCCTCTATTTTTTCTCCTGCTACTATATTCCCAACCGTTATTCCAACTCCACTTGAACGATCTCTTGATTTATTTTCAATTACTGTTTCTTCTTTAGTTTTTGTATCAACAATCAAGAAAAAAGGCGCTCTACCAAATGTTGCATCTATATTACTTTCTTTATCTCTTCCAGTTGCACTTATTACTATTTTCATTCTTACCCACCTTTATTTACAATATTTTCAATATTTTCTACAATCCCTACAAATTCTTTTGCTGCATCAGAACCATTATTTTTAGTGATAAATGGTTTCCCTGAATCACCAGTTTCAACTATCTGTGCATCAAGTGGAACTTTCCCAAGAAATGGTACATTAAAATCTTTTGATGCCTTTAATCCGCCACCTGTTTTGAAAATATCAACAGATTTTCCACAATGAGGACAATTAAACCCGCTCATATTTTCAACAATACCTATAACCGGCATATTCATTTTTTTCACAAAATTAATTGACTTACGAACGCTGACCAAGGCTACATCCTGCGGTGTTGTCACAACGATAGCGCCATCACAATCAGGAATAAGCTGTGCGATACTCAATGGTTCATCTCCAGTTCCAGGAGGAATATCCACTACTAAATAGTCTAAGTTTCCCCAATTAAAATCTCCTATAAGCTGTTTAATAGCAGACATTTTTAAAGGACCGCGCCAAATAACAGGGGAATCCCTATCTTGCAGGAGAAAACCCATTGACATGACCTTTAATTTTGGAGAGTAAAAGACTGGTATAAAACCATCATCTGATGAATCTGGTTTTTTATCTTCAATGCCAAGCATCTTAGGTATACTAGGTCCATGTATATCGATATCTAATATTCCTACATCATATCCCTTTTGTGATAATGAAACAGCAAGGTTTGCAGATACTGTGCTTTTTCCAACGCCACCTTTTCCACTTAATACTAATAGTTTATGTTTAATTTTCTGTAAGTTATTAGTTACTTTTGAATCATCATTTGTCGTTCTATCCATGCTATCATCCTAAATTCTTTTTACATTCTCTATTATCTGATTATAAATTTATCAGAGGTGAGAAAAAGAAAAGCTCTAACGAATATTATCATGGAGCTTCTTTTTTCTCTTTAGAGAGAGCTTGGATTCTCTCTCGTATGGCTTTTATTTCTTCCTCGAGGCCTTTGACCATATTTTCAAGATATGTTTTTTCTTCTTCTTTAGTCGGCTCTGGTGTATAGTAAGGTTCTGGAGAGTAATCTCTTCGCCAAAAACCTCTACCACGCCCCCAAAAACCACGTCCCAAGCCTCTACCTCCGCCTCTACCTAATCCTCGTCTATAACTTGGATTTGAATATCCTGGCTCTGGGTATCCTGCACAATATCCCACTGCTCTACCAGTCATTGGTCCACGACCTATAGGTCCTGTTCTATCGCCACCTGGCATATTTTATTTCACCTCCTTTGATTCATTCTTCATCCTCATTTCTTGCGCCCGTCTAATCCTTTCTTTATCGCCCCAATAAAATTGATCTTTTTTTTTCATTTTTTCACCATTTTTCAATCTGATGTTTTAGAGTGGTAGAGCCACAATATATCTTGATAAATGAAATCGAATATTCAGGAGGTCTCCAAATTATTCAATCTAATTTTTTTATGACTCTACAACTATAACTTAATGTATTAGAACTAATTCATAAATGTTATCACAATAATTATCAAAGAAAATTGATTATTTATTAATAATTATTAGAAAAAGTTATATTACATTATTGCATATCAAATATTACCTTTTAAATTAGAAAGGTGAAATATGACAAGAGAAAGTACAAAACTCGATCAGAAAGATAGAAAAATTATCACAATGCTACATGACAATCAAGATATATCCCAAGAAGAGATTGCGAAAATAGTTCATCTGTCTCAACCATCTATAGCAATGCGTATAAAAAAATTGAAAGAGAAAGGTATAATAGATCAAATTGTTGGGGTGAATCTCAACAAAGTTGGAATATATGTGGCAATAGTAAGTGTGAGAACTACCAATACCACCAAGATTTTGAATATGTTTCGTGAATGTCCCTTTTTTCTAAATGGATTTGTCACATCTGGAGATAAAAATCTGATGTTACTATTTGCAGGTGAGGATCTCGCATCACTAGAATCTATGATAGACAGTCGCATACGCCCTGATGAGGATGTTCAAAGTGCAGATTTCAATATCATGATATCCAGTATAAAGGACTTTGTGTTACCTATAAAATTGACTGAAAGACCTTTAAAAAATCCTCCTTGTGGCGTTGATTATAAAGAATGTCAGGCATATAGTGAAAATCGTTGTTTTGGCTGCCCATCTTCAAGTCGGTATAAAGGAGTCTTTTGGTGATAGCTGTTCTAAAAAAAAAAATTCACTTAATATATGGAAAATAATTTTTCTAAATAAATATAGTTGAAATTGATTAATATATCAATAACTATTGTAGTAATCTTTATAAATTATGTTATATCCTAGTAACGTTGATTCGTGGAGTGAAGAAAGGGAGATTGACGAGAAGAAGGGGCTAAAAATTCTTCTTATTTTCGCCCCTTTCCTCCCGCCATATTATTGGATAAATATCATTCATTATTGTAAAAAGAAGAATGGAAACGAAGAGAAAAATGAGCAATATATTAGTTGGTTTAGATAAGATAGTAGATGTCCATCTAATTTTTTTTTAAATTTTTAATTATATCCATGAGAATAAAACGATGACACGGATTTTTTCCGCAGAAGCAATAGAGATATACATCTTTTTCTTCAGATAATCTATTAATTTTTCGTAGTTTGTGAAGTATCTCAGGATCAGATCTAATTTTTTTTCTATATCGACTTTCAAAGTTTGTCTGTTCCCAAGCCTTTATCCTTGCTTCTGGCTCAGTCATACTTTTTTCCATCAATTTCCACTTAAGTTCATTAAAATCTGAGAGTAATTCCTCTGAGGGAGCAAAAATACTTGGGTATCCAACTTCTATTTTGATTGTATCTTTAGGAAGAGTTTTTAACTTTGCAACATAGGATTCTTTTAACATTCATTTATCACTTCGCGGTAATAGTTTATTTATCAAGATGTTAAAGATATTTTATCATAAAACTATAATAATTACCAGATTTTATTATTGAAACAAACTCAAAATACAATCTATGATAGTATATTAATAAAGATTATCATAATAATTATTGATATAATTTACCTATTTATTGATAATTATTGTAAAAAGTTTTATAAATATTTAAAATCTTATTATATATTGTAAGAATTTTGAGATGAAAATAATGAAAAAATGTTATGAATGTGGGAAAGAATTAAAGTTTTGGGAGGGTTATCATCACCCAACATTAGGACTAAAGACGCTTGTTTGCTCTAAATGTTTTATTAAAGTAGAAAAAAGCATGGAGAAATACCGCAATTTTATCATAAGTGAGTTAATTCAAGAAGAACTAAAAAGTAATAAAAATATTTTGGATATAAAGTTGAAATTTTTTAAATGGTGGAATAACATTAAAACAATGCGTTAGCAAATAGAAAAATTATTTACATCGAAGACTCGGTCATTTTGATACTGCT
>DAOWFO010000071.1 GCA_030637965.1 Thermoplasmata archaeon | reverse complement strand
TAATTGGTGCAGACGGGCCACAATCAAAAATTAGAAATCTATTTTCTTTGCCTGAACCATCTGAATTTCTTAGAGGAATAGGTGCAGAAATTACAAATTCAAATTTAGATCCAGATTTTGTAGAGATATTTGTTGGAAATCAAATATCTCCTGGATTTTTTGCTTGGATGATACCAACAAATGATAAAGGAACGAAAGCAAGAATTGGCTTGTGTATAGGTGAGGAAGCTACATATCCACCAAGGTATTATTTTTCAAATCTATTTAAAAATAAAATAACATCTTTATATCTAGAAAACACAGAAATTACGAAAAATTTGGGGGGCATAATCCCTCTCGGAATTCTTAATAAAACATACGATGCTAATATGCTCCTTGTCGGAGATGCAGCAGCCCAGGTTAAACCAACCTCTGGAGGTGGCATTTATCCAGGATTATTATGTGCCAAACATTGTTCGTCTGTGGTTATTGATGCTCTGCAGAAAGATGATTTTACTTCATCTATAATGAAGAAATATCATAAATTGTGGTCAAGTGACATTGGTAGAGAGATATATTTAGGGCTGAAATTTAGAAAAATTTTTAAGAGCTTAACAGACGAGCAAATGGACAAATATATTCAAAAATTTCAAAGCGATAAAATTATTAAAATCATATCAAAATATGGTGATATTGATTACCCTTCAAAGTTGGTAACTCATCTTTTAAAGAGAATCCCCTCCCTTTTAAAATTGATACCAAATATGATTAAATAATATTAAAAAAATAATTTTATTATTTGGAGGAAGGAGGGGGCGGAGGAACATAATAGTCTTGTTCTTCAATGCTCTTATCAGATTTGCTATCCTCTTTTACAGTGATTACTCTACCTGTTTTTCTCTTTCTGATTATATAAATTACAATAACAAGTATGATCGTTAAAATCAAACTAACAATGCATGGCATAAATAGTCCGATGATAAAAAATGTTGAAGGGATGATTGTACAAGAGACAACATCAGTCAAACCCGATTCGGAAATATTAAAAGAGATTTCAAAGTAGTATCTACCATCTTCTGTTTTACCAATTACGGCTTTATTCAAGGTGTCTTTAATCTTAATATTTGTGCCTTGTGGGAAGATAATTTTGTATGAAACATTTCTATTTTGCTGTCCAAAGAAATAATAACTTTGATTAGAAACCTCAAATTGAGGAGGTAAAAAAGAAAATTTAAATGGAATAGAATAAGCACTATAAGCATTTGAAACAATCTCTATAGGGGTTTCGCTGTCCATATTTGATATATCTTTATCCCATTTTAGAGATTCATAAAATTCATCATTATTAACCGATCCTTCAATTTCCAATCCAGAAAATATTGTCATTGCATTATCTTCAAAAAGTTGTTCCTCAGCTTTTAAAAAAGCATCAACACTACTTTCATCAAATACATTTTCTTCTATGCACAACCTAAATGCATCCGAATTTAAAAAATCTAGGGATACTTTCTCGGGCAAGCTAAGACTATCTGGTAAGGAGGTAATACTACGATTCTGTTTTTCTTGTAAAAATAGATTAAATGTTAATTTTGTCCCTCCAGTAAAAAAGCTAAGTATATTTAGATCTGTACTACTTATATCGACTTCAACTATTGTGTCAATTTTTTCTTCGGAGTAATAGACTGCACTATCTGATTCAAATTCACCAGAAATAGGTTTACTATGATTCCACACATAAGGATTTTCTCCATCTAAATAGAGATTATCTGGCATAATCAGAGAAATGCTATAAGGATATCCTATCTCATCTAGTTTGTCACCAAAATTAATATCTTTTGCAGAAATATTTGTTTGTGCACCTGCATTAACTAATCCAAACAAAGCTCTAGAAGAAATACCATATGTTTCTAAATTTACATTTACATCGGTAAATACTGCTTTTATTGGAGGGATACCATTCATATCTGTTATGTTATATGGGGTTGGACAATTTTTAGTAGTATTTGAATCCCATTCAAATGATATATCCAGGGTTTGGTTAAATGATGAGTTTTCAATTTTTTTGACAGTCGTTTCTTTTACAGTTTTCACAGTCTTTTCATAAAGCTCATCCCAAGATGTAAGACTGTTTTCTACTAACAATCTGACTCCGTCAGAAGGTATAATTTTCAAATTTGATATAAATTCCGGTAAAATATTGTAATCTCCAATATCAATGCTTTTAATTAAAACATTTGTCGTCAAGATGGTCTCTTTTCCGCTGCTGCAATTTAAACCAAATTCTAACTCAATATCTTCTGTTTCTAATTCTGATGTAGTAGGTTTATCTAGTTCGATTAATACTTCTACCAATAAATCGGGGTGTCCCCCATCTCCATTTTTCACATACCATTGTATTCTATTTCCCTCTACAGATCCTGTAGTGCGTTGATATTTCATAGAGTCAGGCAATATGATAGTATATGTGTTATCCCATCCTTCCTCTGCTATTAGATTGAATGTATAGTTTACTAAAGCACCGATGTCTAACAAGCCATTTACGAGGTTGGGAATATTAATTGTTTTATTCATTTTAAAAAATTCGGAAGTTAATTCAATGTCATATTCATCATGAAATATACCGTTTTCATATGTGGGAAGTTCATTTATAACGGTTACATCAGCATTTTCAAACGTTTGTTTAATTTGATCTGTTAATAATCCCTTTAACGCATATTTTACGGCTCCCATTATTTCCGGGTTTGTTTCTGATATACTTTTTATTTCATCTTTAGAATATACTGTCCCACTTGCAGCTAATGTTAGTTTACTAACATCCATATCAATATTAATTTTAAATGTGGTTCCAGTTGAAAATTCAATATCGATGATTGCATCAACTCTGTTTTCTATAAGATCTTCTGCAATTATTATGTTTGTTAACAGAGATGAAAATAACAGTAATATGAATAAAAGCGAAAATGGCAATCTATTTAAATGCATAACATCCACATCCAGCCTGGAAAATAAACATAAATCCTTATAAAAACTTTCTTACGAAAACACTAAAAATGCATTAATAATTCAGAAATGTCATACAATGTATATTATTGGTGGAACCGCATCAAAAACAGTTGCAGAAGATCTATCAAAAAGTTTAGATGCCACCCTTGCAAGAACGATCATAAAGCGTTTTCCCGATAATGAATTATATGTTTGTATATCAGACGATATTTCTGGGGAGGATGTAATTATTGTACAAACTACATACCCTGACCCAAATATTGTTGAACTTTTTTTGTTACAGGATGCAGTAAAAGAAGCAGGAGCCAAGAGAATAACAGTCGTTATACCATATTTTGGTTATGGAAGGCAAGATAAAAAATTTAAAAATGGGGAATCGATAAGTGCAAAGGCAATAGCAAAACTAATCAGTTTAAATGCTGATGAAGTAATCACAGTTGATCCACATAAGGAGCACATTCTTGATTTCTTTTCCATTCCTGCATCGAGTTGTTCTGCAGTACCTGAGTTGGCAAAATATATGAAGAAAAAAAATATAGATCTTGTTCTGGCACCAGATAAAGGCGCATTAAATCTGGCAAAGCAAGCATCTTCAATAATTAATTGTGATTTTGATTATATGGAGAAAAATCGCATTAATGACAAGACAATAGAAATAAAACCAAAGAATCTGGACGTACATAATAAAAACGTTACCATAATTGATGATATTATTTCAACGGGGGGCACAATGGCCAAGTCCATTGACGAACTAAAAAAACAGGGGGCAAACAAAATCTTTGTTGAATGTACTCATGGATTATTTGCAGGAGAAGCAATTAAACATCTTTATTCAGCAGGGTGCAGTGGAATTATATCTACGGACACTATAAAAAGTGAGTATAGCAAAGTCAAAATTGCTCCATCAATATCCCAGTGGATTGAGTCAAAACAAGTCTAGATATAAGTAGGTAAGGTATTTATAAGGCTATAGTTTTACGAGTGTGATTGTTCTAAGGTGAAAACAATGCGAAAAAGAGCACAGAGAAAAGCCATTCCAATAAATAACGAACCAAAACATATTATTCAAAAAACAAGGTTGGTAAGTAAATCAGCTGTCGTTAAAAAAAAGTGGCGGGTAGCAATATCTTTGGCAAGTATATTTATTTTGGTATTGTTCCTTAATACATATTTTAACGTCACAAGTGAGGATTCTTTTAATCCTGAAGGAGACGGCCTCGATAAGTTCTATTTATCTGGTCCTGACCCTTATTATAACATGAGGATTGTAGATGAAACATTATATGGAGAAAATGCCGGTCGATATCCTTTTTATTCTGAGGATGATCCACTTTTAAACTATCCTCTTGGGAGATCTGGATCAAGAGCTCCTTTGTTCAATATGTTAGCTATTGGTTTTAGTAGATTGTTAACACCATTCATGGATGAAATTGATGCAGTTGGTTATTCCATGCAATTTATACCTGCTCTCTTCGGTGCTCTACTTATAATTCCTGTATATTTGATTGGAAAAACATTATTTGGTAAAAAAGAAGGCATTCTAGCAGCATTACTTATAGCATTTATTCCAATCCATTTAAGTTCAGGTCACGGATCTGCATATACTTTGTTTGACCATGATTCTTTCAATTTATTTCTATTCTTTGTAAGCTTTTTCTTTGTGATAAAGAGTATTAAAGAAAAGGATTCAAAAAAATCGATTGTGTATGCTCTTCTCGGAGGAATTCCTCTAGCTGCTCTTTCGATGACGTGGGTTGAGGCCCAATTCCTCTACGTTTTGATTGCAATATATGTGATTGTACAGATGATTGTAGATATTTTCACTAGTAAAATAGAACTTCGTGTGGCAAGATCTGCTTCAATTGTTTTGTTTACGGGTTATCTCGTATCCTTGCCTGTTTTGATGTCAAGATGGGGAGGGGTAATATTTAAACCAGATATTCCCTTCTTTTTGTGTATAGGTGTTACAGCTTTTGGAATAGCATATTATATTTTTGGTAGAAAGAAAATACCTTGGACACTTTCATTGCCTGCGGTTCTATGTATAGGTGGAGGAGGGCTTGCTTTTCTATATATTATTAAAGATATTTCAACATCTGTTCCATTCTTAGCTTCACTTACCAAACTTTCAAAAGTATTGTATGGTACAGGAATATATGGAAATAAAGTATCAATGACTATTGCAGAAGCAGGAACTTATAGTATTAGCCGTACTGTTATGTCATTTGGCCCTGCTCTTTATTGGATTGCTATAATTGGCCTTGTATTTCTTATGTATTATTTCGTTAAAAATACTCAACGTAGGGATTTTCTTTTTATTAGTGTGATATTCATTGTGGAGATGTGGCTTACTGGTGTTGCTGGTCGTTTTCTAAATGATTTGGTACCATTGGTTGCTCTATTAAGTGCTTGGATTGTTTGGCAAATGGTAGAAAAAATAGATTACAAACAAATGATTAGGAATGTTAGAAGTGCTGGCGGAGGAATTCATGGTTTAAGACGTGGAATGAATTTCCTACATATTTTTGGGATTATTTTTATTGCATTTTTAATAATACTTCCAAATGCATATTTAGCTTTTGATGCAGCGATTCCAGGCACAGAAAAAGAAGAGGTATTTGGAGATCTCCCCTCAGGAGCTTTTGGGACAAGCCTTGGCAAAGAGGCATACTGGGTACATGCTTTATCATGGTTAAAAGAACAAGATACTGAAATTGAGAATCCTGTTGAAAGACCTGCTTTTATTTCATGGTGGGACTACGGCTTTTATGAAGTAGCTATAGGAGATCATCCTACTGTTGCTGATAATTTCCAGGATGGAATCCCACCAGCAGCTAATTTCCATACCTCTAAGAGTGAAAATGAAGCAGTCATAGTATGGATTGTAAGATTGCTTGAAGGAGAGGTTAAAGAAAATAATGGTAAGCTTTCAAATGAAGTAGTTCAGGCATTGGAAAAAAATATTGATACAAACATAACTGTCAATATAATAAAATGGATAGAAGATCCAGAGAGCGCTCCCTCATATGATGCCCCTATTGGAGAAGAGTATGATGAAAATCTCTCCAAAGGCTATCCAGTTGGACAGCAGTGGCCAGTGAATGCTGTATATCATGATGTAGTTGATCTTTTAACTGACTTAAATGATGAGGAAATTACCTGGCTTTATCATGATATTCAAGAGGCAACTGGAGAAAGTATCCGATATTATGGAGTTGAAGGCTACGATAAACAGATTTTTAATATATTTGGTTTTTTAGCAGATAAAAGTTTACTAATGGTTAGCGGAGGCGGGGTGTACAATTCTGAAGATGACTTTGTTTATGTTGAGTATATAATGCAAAGTGGCAATGAATTAACTTTTGAAGAACTAAGTGAGCTTTCTGATGAGGAGCTTAGACTAGATCCTCCAATAAATACACAACAGGTTTTTAAGGATGCCTATTTCGAAACGATGTTTTATAGGACATATGTTGGTGTTTCTACTGGAGAATCTGGGAGTAAAACAGAACCCGACTACCAATTACCTTGCATGAATATGAAGCATTTTTATGCTGAATATGTTTCTCCTTTAGAATATATGTATTATCAGGGAAAGGGTGCTGTTGTAATTGCAAAATATTATGAAGGAGCATTTGTAAATGGGACAGTTAATTTTCAAGGAAGCACACAAGATGTTCAAGTGGTTGTTCAGAAAAACATAACACAATATGGCACTGAGATACCAGTTGACCATGATCAGAATAACACCATAAATGGAAACTTTAGTGTTATAGTTCCAGCAGGTAATATTACTCTTCAAATTCGTAGGAATATAGAGTTAGATCAAAATGCATTTGTATTAAAAAATGTAACTTTTAATGATGCCCTAGAATCAGAGTTAGCACCTATTAAAGATGATGAGGCAATGCGCATTAAAGATAATTATAGCCGTTTTATCAACATATCCATTGATCCTGCTAATATAGATGGTTTTGTATATCTTGATAATAATGATAACAATGAATATAATATCACTATTGATGAACCTCTAGAGAATATTTTAGTTACTTTGTTAGAGATTACTGAGTTTGACCCTAACCTAGGACAGCCCCTAAATGTTGGGATTTACATAACATTAGAGGCTGATGATGAAGGGTATTACAATACATCTAATTTAATGCCTGGTTATTATCTTATAAGAGCAGAAATGGATGATTTTGTAATCCATGAGAATTATATCAAAATTTATTCTGGCAATATGTCTTATAACATATCTAAACCTAAGCTGGGGAATGTAAATGGTAATATCTATTTCGATAGTAATGGAAACGACAAATACGACGTAGGTGAAGAAATGAATAATGTTGATGTTGAACTTAAATATTCAACACTTTCCGGAATAACAAAAATTGTAGACACTTATATCACTGATGAAACTGGAAGTTATTCGTTTTCATCATTGATTCCTGGACCTTACAATATTTATGCTAATAAACTTCCTAACTATGAAATAGATACAGAGATATCAATCATGGAAAACGAAACAACGACATTTAATATTTCAATAGCATATGCATTGGTTTCCGTTAATGGAAATACCATGTATGGTGAGAACAATATTGCGAATATTACAACTACATTCCTACCAGATATCTCAATTGAAAACAATACTGGAAAACCAGATGCTGTTATCTCGGATGTATTCGGAGCTTATACAATTAAACTATACCCTGGATTATATAATGTTACAATTAATGAAATAATAAATGAAAACGGTACAAATGTAACTTATACATATAGTGATCAATTGGAAATACAAATAGGAGAAGGAACAAAAACCTTTGATATCATAATGTCGAAAATAGAAGACTAACAGCGGTTTCATAGTGAAATGATATTTACCTAACCAAATTTTATTTAATGTGAGACTAAATACTTTTTACTATGCTTAGTTTGGAAGAGGGAAGAAAAGCGACTAACTTTGCCAGATATGTAGTTGATTCATTTGTAAAAAAAGAAAAAATAAAATCATTTGATTTTGAAGAAGTATTTAATCAAGAATTTGGTGTTTTTGTAACTATTCATACTTATCCAAAACATGATCTTAGAGGATGCATAGGGATACCACAACCAGTAATGTCATTAAAAAAAGCAATTAATGAAGCGGGAAAATCAGTAACCAAAGATCCACGGTTTCCACCTTTAACTGAAAGTGAACTTGATAAGATAATTATTGAGATTACAGTTTTAACAAAACCTGAAATAATTGAGGTTAAGCAGCCAAAAGATTATCCTAATAATATTAAGGTTGGTAGGGATGGTTTAATCGTTGAACAAGGACCATATAGTGGCTTACTTTTACCTCAGGTGCCTATCGAACAAGATTGGGATGAAAAAGAGTTTCTTTCAAATACATGCATAAAAGCTTGGCTACCTCCAGATGCATGGCTCGATGAAAGCACAAAAATCTATAAATTTAGAGGTCAAATATTTACTGAAATTAAACCGGAAGGTAAGATAAAGGAGAAAAACCTTGATGGATCAGACAGTTGAAGGAAAAATTTACGTTAATGGGGATTTTCAGGAATGTTGCATAGGAATAACTGATGGTAAGATATCAAATATTAAAAAAATCCTAAAAGGAGATAAGCATTATAAATTCGATCATAAGTTAATTCTTCCCGCAGGTATAGATATTCATGTTCATTTCAGAGATCCAGGTATGAAAAATAAAGAAGATTTTTCCACAGGATCTATGGCTGCAGCTTTTGGTGGCATTTCTTGTGTTTTTGATATGCCAAATACTAATCCACAGACAACTAATTTACAAGCATTATCTGATAAGATTGCTCTTGCGAAAAAAAAATCTTTTATTGATTTCGGTCTTTATGCAGGTGTTATTGACGATAATATAAAACAAATTTCGAATTTAAAAAAGCTGTGTAGTGGTTTTAAGGTTTACATTGGCGGAACAACAAATTCTTTGCAATTAGATCCCATTTATTTAAACCAAGTGTTTAAGAACATCAGTTCAACAAATAAACCAGTTTTGATTCATGCGGAAGATGATGCATGTTTAAATAAACACAAGATAATAGAAAATAACCTTGCAGATCACTTTAGCTCCCGACCATCTATATGTGAAGAAAAAGCCATAAGGAGTGTAATTGAAGCAGCTAATGGAGTTGATCTTAAAGTACATATCTGCCATCTTTCTTCAAGTATCGGTTTAGAATTACTAAAAAATAGGACAAAAAATATCACCTGTGGAGTAACTCCTCATCATTTATTTTTTAATATAGAAAATTCCATGAGAAATCAAGTTTTTTATAAAGTAAATCCTCCAATAAGAACAAATTTTGATAGAGATATTTTATCAAATAGTATCAAAAATGGGCTTATTGACATAATTGAATCAGATCATGCTCCCCACACGGTAGAGGAAAAAAATGTCGAATTTGATTCAGCGCCATCTGGTATTCCAGGTGTTGAAACAATCTTTCCTTTATTTTTGTATTTGGTTAAAGATGGCAAATTACCATTTTCAAGACTTCTTTATTCATTATGTGAAAAACCAGCAGAGATTCTAAATATACCAAAAGGAAAATTGGAAGTTGGTAAAGATGCAGATTTTATTGTTGTTGATTTCAAAAAAGTTTGTAAAATCAAATCAGAAAGACTTCATTATAAATGTGAATGGTCTCCTTTTGAGAAATGGCCAGCGATTTTCCCAATACATGTATTTATAAGAGGAGAAAAACTTATAGAAGATCAGGAAATGCTTGGAAAAAAAGGATTTGGCAGATTTGTTGGAGTATAAGATATGTTCGATATATTACCTGAGTGGTTTCAAATATTTTTTGGATCAATGATACCTTGGATTGAATCAAGATATATAATTCCATATGCAATGTGGGAGTTAAATTGGAATTGGTGGCAAGCTTTTCCGTTAGCAGTAATTGGCAATTTGCTTCCAATTCCATTTATCCTATTGTTTTTTAAATATGTTGAAAAATTTTTACGTAATTATAAGTCTTGGACGCGATTTATGGAATGGCTTTTTGCAAAAACTCGTAAAAGAGCTAATGATAAAATAAAGAAATATGAGCATCTTGGTTTACTCGTATTTGTTGCAATTCCATTACCATTTACTGGTGCATGGACTGGTGCGCTAATTGCCTATTTATTTGATTTAAATTTTTCAAAATCTCTTATTACAATTTTTATTGGGGTCATAATTGCTGCTACGATAATGACAATTTTGATATTGTATGGTTTAATTGGTGCTTTAGTTGTTGGATTACTATTGATTATTGCAACATTAGGTGGCAGATATATTTCTCTATCTTTTAAAAATAATAGTTAGGTGTAAGATTTATGGATGAAGAAATAAAAATTTTGGCTCGCAAAACTGTTGATAAAATATATAGAAAGATTAGAAAAGTAAAATCTACTGAATTTCATAAATTTGGGGTTAACATTGGAATTGGAGCTGACGGAACTCCAACAAAGTATATAGATAAAATAGCTGAAAATATCGCAATAAATTTCATAAAGAAATCAGATGTTAAAGTAAATATTTTATCAGAAGAAGCTGGTTTTTTAGATTTTGATGGAGATTATACATTTGTTCTAGATCCTGTAGATGGAACGCGCAATGCCTGTCGTGGCATTTCATTCTATTCCGTTTCTCTTGGTGTAGGGCGATCAAAACTGGATGATGTTGATTTTGGGATAGTAAAGAACATCCCTACGGGTGACATTTATATTGCAGAGAAAGAACATGGTGCTTTTCTTAATAATAAACGTATTCACACACCTGATTTACCTTCAAAAGACATACTTTCTTCTCTAGCCCTTGGTAAAAATTACAATAAGACAACGATTTCTCTTGCTAAAAAGGGGAAAGTACGGTCACTTGGTTCTGCATCTCTTGAAATGTGTATGGTTGCAATTGGTGCTTTGGATTTTTATGCTGTTGGTAAAGAATATTTGCGCGTTACGGATATTGCCGCATCTACTATTATTGTTAGGGAAGCAGGAGGTATAGTAACAAACATTTTTGGTGAAAAGCTCGATATGCCTTTTAATTTAAATAATAGAACTAGCATCATCGCTGCATGCAATGAAGAATTGGTACAAGAGATTATTTGCTAAAGTAAAGGTTTAAAATAGTTAAGATTAATTTCAGTTTAATGACTATAGCAGAAAACATTGTCAAACTAGCAAATCGCAGAAAATTACATTTTTCATTGATTGATCCAGATAAACAACCCCCTGAAGTTGCTGGATTTATGGCGAAAACAGCAGAAAAGGCGGGTAGTAGTGCAATTATGGTTGGCGGGTCTACTTTAACCTCTCAGAAACAGGTGGATGAAACAGTTAAAGCCATTAAGAGGGAATCTGGTTTACCTGTTATTTTATTTCCATCTGGTGCTAAATTTCTGAGTAAACACGCTGATGCAGTTTTTTTTATGAGTCTACTAAATTCAAGGAATTTAGATTACGTAATTAGAGAGCATGTTAAAGGTGCACATTTTGTTAAAAATTCAGGAATTGAACCGATTTCTATGGGATATGTTATTGTTGAACCAGGAATGACTGCTGGGCGTATTGGTGAGGTTGATTTAGTTATGAGAACTGATATTGACGATGCTATTGGATATGGACTTTCAGCACAATATCTGGGTATGAATTTTTTTTATCTTGAGGCAGGTTCTGGTGCAACAGAATCTGTTTCTGATGAAATGATTAAAGCTGTTAAACGTAATATCGATATACCACTAATAGTGGGTGGTGGCATAAGAGATGTTAAAACTGCTAGGGAGAAAGCACTAGCAGGAGCTGACATTATTGTTACTGGAACAACTCTCGAAAAGGAAAAAAATTTGAAGCAAGCCTTGAAAGAAATTGTACAAGCTATGGAGATTTAAAATAGTATGAATATTTTGTTGAGTATAGGTGGTGCTTCTGGTAGCATATATGGCGTTCGGTTACTTGAGGAGATGGTAAAATCTGGTCTTGATGTGTATTTAATTGTTTCCAATAGTGCTAAGAAAATTTTAGAGTACGAAACCGAATATAAATATGAAGAGTTAGTAAATAAAGTAAATGTTTGTTATAACAATGATGATTTGTTTGCAGCTCCCGCAAGCGGATCTTTCCATTTAGATGGAATGGTAATTGCTCCATGTAGTATGAAAACTCTTTCTGCTATTGCCAATGGATATAGTGACACACTCACCTCTCGGGTTGCAAGTTGCTGCCTAAAAGAAGGGAAAAAATTAGTACTTGCGATTCGTGAAACCCCCCTAGATTTACCAG
>DAOWFO010000079.1 GCA_030637965.1 Thermoplasmata archaeon | reverse complement strand
TATTTCATTTCTTGTTTTTAACTGGGGTGGTTGTATACTAGAAGAGCAACTTGAGTGGATAGAAGAAGATTTACAAAATAATAATGCAGAATTGAACTTTCTTTGTCTGCATCACAATCCAATTTGGGATACAGAAGACGAATCTTTATTAAAAAATGGATATAAAGGAAGGGAAAAGTTACTTTCTTTAATAGAATATTATGATATTGATGCTGTATTTGCAGGACACGAGCATTATGATAATA
This sequence comes from Thermoplasmata archaeon, assembly GCA_030637965.1. GTDB lineage: Archaea > Thermoplasmatota > E2 > DHVEG-1 > DHVEG-1 > DAOWHD01. The sequence goes on along the minus strand of DAOWFO010000079.1, from coordinate 10,408 downwards.
TAACTAATCAAAATGATACAATTTATATAACTACTACTGCCGCTTCAAGTAATGTTGGAGAAGATGCATACTGGGGCTATCGTCTCATTGAAATTAAGAACAGTCAAATTATATCATATAATTACAAGGAACCTTATTATTCAATACCATCATACCGACTAAATCATACTTATGAAGATAAAAATGTTGCAGTAGTAGAAAATGATTTAGAAATGAATTTAACTGCTCATTTGAAATTTTTATTACCCCTAAGAAATTATAGGGTTGAGAATGGAGAGATTTTGTTAGAAAGAGAAAGCAATGATATGGTTGAGATTTATGTTTCAGCAGATATTGAAAAAGAAAGCGAAGAAACTATAACTCTTTACTAATCTGCTGAAATGTGAACTGTTTACCGGTGATCTTTTCATAAGCTTCAAAATATTTGTTCTGAGTCTCGGTAATTACGTTTTTAGGAAGATGAGGCGGCTGGGAATTTTTACTCCATCCAGTACTTGATAAATAATCTCTTACGAATTGTTTGTCAAAACTTGGCTGGTTCCTACCTGGTTCATACTTATCAGCAGGCCAAAAACGTGATGAATCTGGAGTAAGCAATTCATCAACAACAATTATCTGATCTTCAATCTTACCGAATTCAAACTTTGTATCAGCAATTATTATACCTTTTTTCCTTGCATATTCTGTTCCATCATGATACATTTTAAGAGAAAGTTGCTTGATTTTTTCTGCATCTGCATCACCGATTATTTCTTTCATTTTATCAAATGAGATGTTAATATCGTGTCCAGTATCCTCCTTTGTCGAAGGTGTAAATAAAGGTACATCGAATTTTTCAGATAAGTTCATTCCACTAGGTAGTTTTATTCCACATACAGAACAATCCTTTTGATACGATTTCCATGCTGATCCAGAGATATATCCCCTAACTATACACTCAATAGGAAAAACTTTCGCTTTCTTTACAAGCATGCTACGCCCATATAGAACTTCTCTATATTCTTTTAATTCATCCGGAAATTCATCAACATCTGAAGAAACCATCTGATTTGGAACAGTATCCTTAAAAAAATCAAACCAGAATTTTGATATCTGAGTCAAACAAACTCCCTTGTATGGTATCGGTTCATCCAAAACATAGTCAAACGCTGAAATACGGTCAGTTACAATAAGTAAAAGTTTATCTTCAATTCTATAAACATCCCTTACCTTACCTTTTTTAAATATTTTTAATGGTAGATTGGTTTCAGTAATAACACTCATTTTAATTTCTCCTATGATACAATTGCTCCTTTCTCTACATTTTTATCAGTAACAATAACTCCTTTTTCACCTTGCAGTATTTTTTCTTTGTATTTTATCTGCTGTTTTTCATTAACTGTCATTTTGATTTGTTTAAAGTCTTCGAATTCTAAAATACTCAAAGGTTTTCTTGATATTCCCTCAATGAATACTATAGATCCAGGTTTTGCATTACCTGGATTAAGAAGCGATACTATATCAGTCCCGCCCCCTGCCGCTAGTAACATACCATTTGATTTGATACCACGAATTTTTGCTGGTTTAAGATTTGTCACTATAACAATATTTTTTCCTTTAATCTCCTCTTTTGAGTAATAAGGTTTCATACCTGCAACTAAAACCCTTTTTCCAAGATCTCCAAGGTCAATATGTAATATGTATAGTTTGTCTGCATCGGGATGATCTTTTACGTCAATTATCTTTGCTACACGTAAATCTAGATTTGAAAATGGATCTGACTCTGCCATGAGATCCCTTAATTTTAACTTCTCAAATAATGGTTTCGGTTTTTCTAACAAGAATCCAATATTTAATTCCAACAATGCATCATTCCAACTAGCTATGTGCACAGATTTCTTGTGACCAAGCATATTCCAAATTTTATCAGAGGAAAATGGAAGAAAAGGAGCCATAAATATAGCAGATGCTTGAATTATTTTAAAACACATGTGCAGCATCGATCCACACTTTTCTTTGTTAGATTTTACTAGTTTCCAAGGCTGTTTTTGGTCGAAATAGAAATTACCGAATTGTGCTAGATTCATAGCAGCCCTGAGACCTTTCTTGAAATTACAATTCTCAATTTCTTCTTTCACTTCTTTATGTGCTTTTTCAATTTTTTCGATTACCCTTTTATCTAGATTGTCTAACCTACTACATTTAGGTATTTCACCAAAATTTTTATGAGTAAATGTAAAAACCCTATGGATAAAATTACCATATGTTCCAACGAGTTCATCATTATTTTTTATTACAAAATCTTCCCAAGACCAGTTACTATCTTTGTTTTCTGGCATATTTATTGAAAGGTAATAGCGTACCGAATCGACATCAAATTTTTCCACAATTTCTGGAACCCATACTCCCAATCCCTTACTTTTAGAAAACTGCTCTCCCTTTATACGAAGATATTCGTTAGCTGGGATATTATAAGGTAAATTTAATGTCTCGTCATACCCCATCAATATTGAAGGCCAAATTAATGTATGGAATGGAATATTGTCCTTTGCAAGGAAATAGTAGTGTTTAGCATTTTTATTCTTCCACCATTCAATCCATTTATCTGGCTCCCCTTTTTTTTGTGACCACTCTTTACTAGCAGCTAAATATCCAATTACAGCATCAAACCATACATAAATCCTTTTATCTTCAAAACCTTCTACAGGAACACGTATCCCCCATTCCATGTCTCTCGTTATAGCTCTATCATGAAGACCATCCTTTAACCAGTTCTGAGTAAAATTCAATACACTGGATTTCCAATACTTTTTATCTTTTATCCAATCAAGCAATTTATCTTCAAATTTGCTTAAGGCAAAAAACAGATGGTCACTAGTCTTTATTTCTGGTGTGTTTCGACAAATTTTACATTTAACCAATACTAAATCCTGTGGATCAAGCATAATACCACATTCATCACACTGATCTCCTCTAGCTTTTTCATTTCCGCAATTAGGGCATTCTCCTTCAATGTACCTATCCGGTAAAAAACGATTGCAAATTTTGCAATAGAATGCTTCAATACTCTTTTTATATATGTAACCTTTATCGTATAGAGTTGAGAATATATTCTGTACAACTTTATCATGATTATCTGTAGTGGTACGTGTAAAAAGATCAAAAGAAATACCAAATTGTTTCATATTTTCTGTATGTTCTTTATTATAACGATCCACAATAGCCTGTGTCGTTTTGTTTTCCTTTTCTGCAGTAATTGTAATAGGTGTACCGTGTTCATCACTCCCCGAAACCATTAAAACATCTTTTCCATTCATTCTGCAAAATCGAGCGAAAATATCTGATGGTAGGTAGCATCCTGCAATATGTCCAAGATGTAGTGAACCATTTGCATAGGGCCATGCTACACCAATGTAAATCTTTTCCTTCATCTGAAATCTCTACAACGAATATAAACACAACATTTAAATATGGCGCAAGTCTAATATAGTTAAATAATACCACAAAATAAGTGTTGAAAGCTAGCACTAATTAAGTATATTATCCAATTAATAATAAATTTCACTTATCCGCTTAACCATATATTAATCTAAAATTAAAAGCAGGTTGTGGGTTTTACACCTATTATTTGCTAAAAGGCGGATAAAGGTGCTACTTTTCAATGAATATTATATGAGGTGAAAATTAATGGTAATAGATCCAGCAACAACAAAATATATGATTAAAGCTACTATTAATGCAGATGGAGTAATTGAAAAATCTGATGTTGTAGGTGCCATATTTGGCCAGACAGAGGGTCTTCTTGGTAATGAGCTAGATTTGAGGGAATTACAACGATCTGCGAGAGTAGGTAGAATTGAAGTAGAATTAGAATCAAAAGGTGGAAAAAGTACGGGAACAATAACTCTGCCAACCTCTTTAGATAAGGTTGAAACAGTAATTCTTGCTGCAGCTTTTGAGAGTATTGATCGAGTAGGACCATGTAAAGCAGATATTGTCGCTGAGAAAGTTGAGGATGTACGGGTTGTTCGAAGAAAAAAAGTAATTGAACGGGCTAAAATATTATTAAATAAGGTTCTAGAAGAAAGTAAAGTTGAGGGAGCAAGCATAACAGATAATGTTAGACAGGCTGTACAAATAGAGGAGATCAGTAATTATGGTGCTGATCATTGTCCTGCGGGGCCTAATATTGAAAAAAGCGATGCAATCATAATCGTTGAAGGTAGAAGAGATGTGCTAAACCTTCTTAAATATGGCATTAAAAACGTAATAGCAGTTGGTGGAACAAATATTCCATCTACTGTAAAGGAATTAACCAAAGAAAGAATAACAACTGCTTTTGTCGATGGTGATAGAGGAGGTGAACTTATATTAAAAGAACTTTTACAAACTTCTGATATTGATTTTGTAGCACGAGCGCCTCAAACCCGTGAGGTTGAAGAAATTCCTCAAAAACTTGTTATGAAATCCTTGAAAAATAAAATACCAGCAGAGCAGTATGCTGAGATGTATGATATAAAATTTGAAAAAGAAAAAGAAACAAAAGAAATAGATATTGGGCAAAAGAGTGAACAAAAATCAAAAAAATCAGAACCTTCTAACAAATCTAAAGAAGATAAAAAACCAATTATAAGTAATGTACAGAAAAACCACTTCTCAATCCTTGATGATGTTTCTGGCTCCCTAAAAGCAGTTCTACTTGATAAAAACGATATTGAAATTAAGAAAATTCCTGTCCGAGAATTAACTGATGAACTAAAGAAAAGTAAAAACATTAATACGGTTGTTTTTGATGGAATAATCACCCAAAGGCTCTTAGATATTGCAAATAATAAAAATGTAAAAGTAATTGTTGGAATGAAGCTGGGTAATGTCGTTAAAAAACCAAAATCAGTAATTGTATTGACTAGGAATGACATGGTGTGATTTACTAAATTTCATTTAATTTATATGCTTCTATATTAATTTAGATTAGTTGTATTTAAATGGTATACAGAAAATGATAAAAACCCGCTATATTATTTCATTTTGGTATTTTGATGGTGGAAGATTATAATGCAGAAAGATGAACTTATCCAGTTGCATACGTTTTTACTTCAATTAAAAATTCATTTTGAAGATGTTGTTGAAAACAATGGTGTAAACGACTTTTTACCATATGAAAAACTTGATATTTCTCCATATCAGGTATACAAATCTAAGAGAGAACATAAACTTGCAGTATTTACATTAAGTAGAGGAATTGCAGGTCTTTTATCAAATAATGATTGTCCTGGATTGGAGAAAATTTCTGGTAGATTAGATCAAATGTCTGAACGTTTTATGACAGATAAGGAGAAAAAACTTTTTCATCCTTAAATTATCAATCTCATGGCATATGCATCTTTACCATTTTGATAAAATTTGATTAATATATCTATAATTTCAAAACCATTTTCCATATAAAATTCAATAGCTGACTTATTTTTTGTTTCCACCTCTAACTCAACATGTTTTATGTTTTCAATTGCTACCTCTCTCAAAAAATTTTTTAGTAAAATATTGCCTATCCCTTGTCGTCTGTATTCTTTTAATACAGCTAATATTAATATCCGTGCAATTTCTGAATTAGTTTTTACTCCAACTATAAATCCTACAATTTTATGATTTTTTTCACAAACCCAGAAACCCTCTGGAAAATTTTCGTAAAAATAGTTAAAGAGACTTGGGTTATAACGTTCGGTTAACGTTTTAAAAGATAAATTAATAACAGAAAACATATCTGATGGGTGGAATTTTCTTACCGTAAACACAATTTGTAATCAGCATAACGTAATATAAATGGTTAACGGTATGTTTAATAAAGAAAGGTTAATTCATAGTTGCCTAAGAGGTTCTATTTATGAGTATTGACGACGTTGTTGTAACAAGAATTATATTTGAACGTTTTTATAAAGAATTTAAGAATAGCTTTGATATTGATGTTGCTATTGCTGGTGCTGGTCCTGCTGGTCTTATTGCAGCACAATATTTATCAAAGGCCGGTAAGAAAGTGATAATTTTTGAAAAAAAACTTTCAATAGGTGGAGGTATGTGGGGAGGTGGTATGACATTCCCAGTTATTGTAGTTCAGGAAAAATCCAAACATCTATTGGAGGAAGCAAACATAGGAGTTACTGATGAAGGGAATAAATATTACAGTGCTGATTCAATTGAATCAATTACAAAACTTTGTTCAAAGGCAATTGATGCAGGTGCAAGAATTTTTAATACAATATCAGTTGAAGATGTACTTATTGATAAGGATAAAGCAGTAAATGGTTTTGTTATCAACTGGAGTTCAGTTGTAGTAGCAGGCTTACATGTTGATCCTCTTGCTATTCGTTCTAAGTATTGCATTGATGCTACAGGTCATAATGCTGAGATTTGTAATATAGTTCGTAAAAAATGTAGACCAAAAAAAGGTCCTTTAAGCAACCCAAATAAGGATTTAATGGAGCAATCAATGAATGCAGAAATTGGTGAAAAGGAAGTTGTTGAAAATACAAAAGAGGTTTATCCGGGGCTATATGTTGCAGGTATGAGTGCAAATGCGGTTTATGAATCACAACGTATGGGTCCAATTTTTGGTGGAATGCTTCTTTCTGGTAAAAAAGCTGCGGAACTAATATTAAAAAAATTGTAAATTACCAGTATATATTTGCGAGTATTAATTATAAAAACAAGTAAATATTAATAATTATTAACAATATTGAAATCCATCAAATATTTAATAATAAGAAAGTTACAATTTTGATTTATTGTATTGATTTATGGCTATTATTTTAAAAAATTTATTTTTATTAGAATGACGACTATACCAGATATTTTCTTAAGATCGTTATTAATAATACAACAATTGGAACACAAACAATGGTAGTCCATGTTATAGAAAGTGCTGTTACTTTTTTATCAATTCCATAGGGTACAAGAAACATGTTGGTACTTGTTATTGGTAGAATTGAATTTATTATCAAGACAGCAAACCACTCTTTTATTATAAAATCCAACATTAATAAAATACTTAAAATAAGAGATATTAATAGAGGAGTTATTACTGTTGTTATAAAAAAAATGTTTCTAACCCATAGCAAATGATATCTAATTTTATGTCTTAGGTTGAACAGCTTTTTCATCTCATTAATTTTTAGATCACGGGGATGAATGCTAGCACCTACATAATAGAGAGCAGCTGGGACAGTAATTGCAGTAAAAAACTTAAAAATAATACCAGCATCACCTAAATCCTTTAGATAAATTCCTGTTGTTCCATGGAAAAGTACAGAAGTAATTGCAAAGGATAGTAGGTACCATGGAAATAATTTTAGATACCAAGGTAATACATGTTTTTCAGAGATTTTGTTTTTTTTATGTGAATGTGAAAGAATATAGGGTATTATTGCAAATAGAAAAATTGCACCGATACTCATGTTAATTGCTGCTGGAATTTGCCACTCTGAAATAGCTAACATAGCACTACCAACGAAAGCTGTACTTCTACCCTGATTAGTCAATACTGTTTTGATAAAATGTCTTTTCGATGATCCTTTTAGATTCATATTATTTGCATTTAATTTGGCTAATAAATATGAAAGAAAATACATGAATCCTATTATTATAAAACAAAAAATTGAAAAAAGTATTTCATTTTCACCAAAATCAACATCAAGAAATACTCTAAACAATAATAGAGGAACAAAAATAAAAAGTAAAATAAGCCCAATTTTTTTCATAGCATTATCTACTTTATTGCTACCAAAAACGCGTGAGAGTAACAGCGTTATTATAAATCCTATTAAAATCCATGGCAGGGCCCAAAGACCTGTTACATATGGTATAATTGAATTTAATATTTCAATCATTATAGTATATCCTTAAAAAAGTTTTATCTTTCAATTACTCTCTTGGCTTTTCCATTGCTACGTGGTATAGTTTTAGGCGGAATAGCCTTGACCGGAACATTCAAATTAAGTATGCTATAAATTTCTTCCTCAGCTAATTTTTCTAGGGCATCTAGATGCCCTTCTTTGTGTCTGTTATAAGTTGGTTCAATCTCTACTGATAATGAAATTATATTGCCCTGTTTAGTTTTAACAATCTGATAATTATCACTTACTCCTTCGACTTTCATCAACGCTGATTCAATCTGTGATGGGAAAACAATGACACCTTTAATCTTCATCATATCGTCGCTTCTTCCCTTGATACGAGATTGGATTGGGAGTGTTCGTCCACACTCGCATTCCTCTTCATAGTATACTGCAAGATCCTTTGTTCTAAATCTAAGAACCGGAAAAGCTTCCTTAGTCAAAGTAGTATAGACTAATTCTCCCTCTTCACCAGTTGTAAGAGTTTCACCTGTTTCAGGATCAATTATTTCTGTGAGAAAATGATCAATATTGACATGTAATCTTTTTTCTCTGCATTCAGAAACTACTCCAGGACCTATTACTTCTGTTAAACCATAATGTTCATGTGCTATGATTCCCCATCGCTTCTCAATATTGTTTCTCATTTCCTCACTCCACGCTTCTGCACCAAAACAACCAATTTTTAATTTGAAATCTTTTTTAGGATCAAAACCCATCTCCTCTGCAACTTCAGCTATATACATTGAATAAGACGGAGTACATGCTAATGCAGTTGAACCAAAATCTTTCATAACATTTACCTGTCTTTTAGTGTTACCAGAACTAATAGTAATAATTGAAGCACCTATTTTCTGTGCTCCTTTTTCAAACCCATGGGCACCTGTAAAGAGGCCATATCCATAAGAATTCTGAAGGATGTCATTATTACGAAGACCGTTTGCCCACAATGAACGAGCCATAACTTCACCCCAAATTTCAACATCGTTGTACGTATATGGCCCAACAACGGGTTTGCCTGTTGTACCTGATGAAGCATGAACTTCTACAATATCATCCATTTTGGTACAGACAAGACCAAAAGGATAAAACTCCCTTAAATCTTGTTTTGTTAAGAAGGGAAGTTTTTGGATATCATTTAAGCTTTTAATATTATCAGGTTTTATTTGTGCATCCCTGAGTTTTTTATGATAAAACTTATTGTTGTTATAGATATATTCCATTAGTCTTCTTAACCTTTTAAATTGCAGATTTTTTAATTCGTCTAAAGGCTTCGTTTCAATTTTCTGATTCCAAAATTCTGTTGCCATATAACCTACCCTTAATGTGGCCAAATAAAATATTTGATTATAATAATTTCGGGACAAAATAGATTACAAAAGATAAGAATATTTTTTTTAAAATTAAAGAAAGATATAAATTATAATAGTTGTTCTGCAGCACATCATTAAGTTCAATATTCTTGATAGTTTGGAGGAGGAAAAAAATATGATACTTGGTATGGACATTTGGGTGTTTACAGCTTGGATCGGAACAATATTAGCAGCGATATTATGTTTGTTTTATGGTATTTATCAATGGTATATAAAAAAATATGACGAGAAAAATCCATCTAAAAGAAAAATAGATCAATCCGGAAAAAAAGGGGTCAAATAAGATGGAAGACGTCATCTTTTTTACAATTTTTATGGTTCTTTTCGCTACGATGTTTATATTCTTAGGTTATCTGGGATATAAAAAAACCAAAACAGCTGAGGATTATTTTGTTGCTGGGAGAAAGATGGGAGCTGTTGTTATAGCTTTTTCATACGGTGCAACATTTATTAGTGCAGTAGCTTTGATCGGATTTTCTGGAATTGCATCAATTTATGGACATTCAATATTATGGCTTGCATTTCTGAACGTATTTGTTGGGATTCTTATAGCATTCATATTTTATGGTTTTAGAACAAGAAAAATGGGGCTTTCACTAAACGCTCTTACATTACCTGAACTACTAGGAAACAGATTTAATTCAACTAGATTACAATCAGTTTCTGGTTTGATAATAGCTATTTTCATGGTGGCATATACCTCCGCAGTATTCTTGGCAATAGCCTCTCTTTTCCAAGTTACTTTTGGAATCTCATACGAACTTTGTATTATAGTATTCACTGTAGTTGTTGGTATATATATAACTGTAGGAGGATTATATGCGGTAATGTGGACACATGCCGTTCAAGGAATACTAATGTTGATTGGTATGCTTATTCTTACCATAGGAATATATGTAATGCTTGGGGGGATTGGACCTGCTCATGAAGCTGCTGCAGGTTTGACTCCAGAAATTTTAGAGAGCATAAGCAGTCCAGCTGCAACTCAGGCACCAGGAGGTTTAACATCTATGCCGCCAATTTTTTCACAACCATTTATGATGATTTTAACACTGATTTTTGTGGTTGGAATATGTGTACTTGCTCAATCTCAGTTGATGCCAAGATATATAACAACAATAAATGAAAAACCGTTACTTATGCCAATACTTTAAGAAAGAAAAATTCTTC
>DAOWFO010000084.1 GCA_030637965.1 Thermoplasmata archaeon | reverse complement strand
ATTGATATTAAATTTAGTGCTGGGGGTTTTGCAGTAGTATATGAAGAAAAATTCTCTGGTGAGGGCAGTTAGATTAAGTTTGTACTGTGATAAAAAATAATGAAAGGTATTAAGGAAAAGAATTTTTGTGATAAATGCAAAAAAATGACTTGGCATGAGTATGTAAGTACATCAAAAGATAAAAAAGGAAACACAAAGTGTCTTAAGTGTAGTTATAAGAGAATATTGTAGAAAATTTGAAATGATAAATGTTAAAATATAAGATTTTTTCAAAATTTAATAGAGATGTAATCAAAGTTCATATGAATTAAATTTTTATTTGGTAAAAAAACAAGTTTATAAAGTTATATTATATTCTATTTAATAGTGCGTGATATTAAATGAATGAAGATGACAAAAAGGAATTTTTAGACGACTTTAGAAAGGCGAATGGTGAAAAGAAACTTGATATGTGGTATTATGCACTTGGTCAAGAAGTCCTATGGGAGCAAATAATCACCGAAATGTCAAATATTGCAAGAGAACAGAAAATGGATAAAACATTAGACAAGGCAATGGAAGAGGACATGAAGAAATTATCTGAAGAATAGATGATCTAATAACTTACTCATTTCTTTTTAGATAAATTTGCTATTTCCAATTGGTTTTTTAAGTGGACATATATTATGAAATTATTATTTGAGGGTGACGAATGGATAAATTGGAAATAATTAGAATAGCCGAAAATGCTATGCTATGGTTAGAAAATGCAGAAAGGGCAGTTATCGATGCAAAGGAAGACATAGAAAAATTAATTAAAGAAGCAAAGAAGAAATAATTAATTCTTCCTAAACCAAGCTGAACTTTATTATAGTATTATTTGAAGAATAATTGGAAGTAATAGTATTTGAAAATATTCTTTAAGAATTTTGCTTTGTTTTGTATTAGCCACTTTTTCATTTTGACATATTAACAGGTTTATTTTATATATGATTGGTAATAGACAATTATACACCATAATTTGGAAGGTGTGTAAAATGAAAGTGGATGAAGAAAGGTATGAATCGATAGGAAAAAAAATTGATAAAGGTTTAAATGGAACCGCGAAACCTAACGAAAATTATGAAACAGTAGTAAAAGAAATTGATGCATATTTTAAGAAGCACAACCTTTAATTTTGCTGATATTTTATTAAGCCATTTTTCCTTTATATTTTTCTTAATTTAATTTTTTTAGTTCAATTGGTTTTATAAATAAATAATAGTTAAGGAGAATTAGAATAAAAATGATAGAAAATTGTAATTTTAAATCTAAAATTAGACATCATGAATGCCCTGGTTGTAACTTAACACCTAATGAAGTTGTTTGCCCTGGTGAGGAAAACTGCATTCTTTATCAGATTTATAAAAATTATGTTGTAGGTAATTAGTATATATTCTAAATGTTAAATTTAAGATCGAACAATAATAATACTTAATACGTTAATAGATTATTAAAATCGGATAAAATTTTAAGAGTAGATGATATTAAAATAGATGTAAATTTTTAGGCAAGATTTTTTTTAGGAACGATAGAAATGATCGGTAACAGTTGTACAACAAAGCATTAATAAACAATTTTTCAAAATAATACATAGTGATAAAATGGTAGAAAAACCAAGAAAAATTAAGGATTTTCAAAATTTGGGTATAACAAATCTCTTAGATCTAGATGCTTTAACCAAACTTCGTATTATAGTTATAACAATATTTATTCTTTGTACAATTTCTGTACCTCTACTAATTTATGGATACATTATATCCGCATTTCTTTTGATAATAAGTTATCTTTTAATAATTGTAATGATGTTGAAACTATTGATAATAAAGAAACTTTAAAGATGCTATTTACTAGTTAATAGAATTACTAAATTAGAAATTTTGATTATCGCATTTTATAATTATAAACCCTAATATTACAATTTTGAGGAAAAAAGTTTTTAAATGATGATATGTTGCGGTTTTGAAAATCTAAGTGAGAAATATGAGTACTAATTATCAAGACCATGTTGAGCGAAGAGTAAAAGAAATGCGTGAACGGGAAAGGATGTTTAAATCTAGACGTAGGAAAAAGTAGATCTTATAACAAATTTAGAGTGTTATTACAAAATTGTTATGTTTTTTAATAGTTATCAGTTATAGATTGATTAAACTATTAATTAATAAGATTTTAAGAAAATTTACAAGATGCACTATATGTAATAACATATCAATTAATATCATAATCATATTCTGATTGATAATAATTGTAAAACAAGCATTAAATACGAAGATTTAAAATATATTTGGAATAGTGAAAAAATGAAAAAAAACTATGAAATAATTATTGGAGAAATTGACAAAATACATAAAAAGAGAAAAGAATTAAACAGACGTGAAGAATTTTTAATTAATTTTCTAGAATGATGTAAGAAACATGTAGAATATTTTAGTAATATCCTACTGCCAATCTCAAAATTTTAGGTCCAAAGGTTATTTTTTAAACCATCTTAAGGTACTATAAAATCGTTGAACAGAAGTAATATTGCCCATTACTGCAAAGTAAATTAGGACCCATTCTAACAAGTTAAGGTTTAAAGGCAATTGAAAAGAATAGGAAGTTAAAATATGCTGAAATACAGGGGCCATCATTAAAAGAACAAGCCTATCTGCTCTTACCAACAGTCCGGAGTAATTTCGATTACATCCAATGGCCTGAGACTGAGTGCCCATATAGCTCGTAAGTAACATTCCAACAATAGCAAGGAGACCAATACTTGGGTATCTACTCCATGCACTTAATGCAAGTCCCCCTACAATAAAAACGTCGCCATACCTATCTAAGGCGTGATCCAAAAAATCTCCCCTCTTTGATATTTTATTAGTTAATTTTGCAACCTTACCATCGATGGCATCAAAAAAACCATTTAGAAAAACAAAAAACGCAGCAATAAATAGATAATAATTCACCAACTCTTGCTCAGGAGAAGAAAAATAGAAGAATAATCCTGCAAAAAATGCAAACAATAGAGCAATCCACGTTATTATGTCCGGATTAACTGTTGAAAATTTCTTTGCAAAAAATAATAAGATAGGATCAATATTTTCTCTTTGACCATCTAACACCATCTTTCCAATACCTCGGTTATTTGAATTTCTTCAATATCTCTTCTGACCAGTCAATGTTGCCTATATTATAACTTTTTACATTACAAAAATCACTTTGGACAATTTCTTTAATTATAAGCGCTATATCCATTATTGATTTTTTTGTTGTATCAATCTCAAAGATGTTTTTATTAGAAAGAATCTCAACTGTTTCACATAGTATTATATCAAGTATTTCTGCCTCAATATTTTCCTTAATTTTCTCTTTTTTCCATCCCTTCTTAGATAAACGTTTTCTTAATTCATTTGGATTACATCTGAGAATAATAACTTTATCAACACTTTTTAAAAGATGGGATATATGACCTTCAACAAATACTAATTCCATTTTATTATAACTTTTATTTATGAAATCATTTAATTTTTCAATATCCACAATTTTTGAATTTCTATCTTTATCAATACCAATAATAAAATTTTTATCTGTAGCAATTTTGTTTAAATCAATAACATAAAAATTTTTTTCTAAAATCTTCGAAACAGAAGTTTTTCCAATTCCAGGGGTACCTGTAAGAGCAACAATCATAGTTCTATATTAATTTATGGAAATCATATCCTCGGAAACCTTTCGTAAAGCAATAATGAAGTTTCTGAAAATCCTTTCTGAACTCTTTAATATCTTCCATTATTTTCTTCGTATCTTCATTTTTTAATAGCGTCCTTTCATAAAATTCTGCGATTTCATCCATTTCTTTTTCTTTCATCCCTATCCTTGTAAGTTCAGGCGTTCCCAATCTCAAACCTGAGGGATTTAATGGATCTTCATCACCAGGGATTGTATTCATGTTTGTTACAATTCCTGCATCCTCAAGTTTCTCTGATGCTTCTTTTCCTTTCCCGGGTCCAATTTCAAGTAAAATCTGGTGAGATTTGGTAAAACCAAGTTTTTCTCCAAATACCTTAAAACCTCTTTCATATAGAGCTTGTGCTAAACTCTGCGCATTTTTAATAATCTGGATTGCATATGCTTCACCGAACTCCAAATGTTCAGCATATGCTATTGCCTTTGCTGCAACATGGTGAAGATGATATGAAGAAGTTACTCCAGGAAATACACCAAAACCTAATTTTCTGATAAATGATTTATCTTCTTTTGTATCTCCTTTATGGTTTGATAAAATCATTCCACCTTGAGGTCCCGGTAGTGTTTTATGTGTACTTCCACTCATTACATCTGCACCCTCTCTTAACGGATCTTGAAATTGTTTTCCTGCAATAAGACCTAAAACGTGTGCAGCATCATATACAAGATAGGCACCTTCATCATGAGCTGCTTCTGCAATTTCTTTAATTGGACTGGGAAATAAAAAGACTGAACGTCCATTTAATGCAAGTTTTGGTTTAACTTTTTTAATAAGTTTTACTGCACCATCAACATCAATATTCATTTCTTCATCATTAAATGGATAGGAAATAAGGTCAACACCTCTAACTCCTGCTGCACCCCATTTACCAAAGGATATATGGGCACCATTGGCAAGATCTAAAACTGTTGCAGGTTCTCCCGGTTTAATGAGCGCTTTAAAAATTGCGATATTTGCTGTCGTTCCTGCAGTGGGTCGTACATCAACATAGGAGGATTTAAAAAGTTTTTTTGCAAGATCTATGGCTTTTTGTTCTACATTATCAAAAAACTTACACCCTTGATAATATCTATGTCCTGGTGTTCCTTCTGCATAGCGACCATGGAAATCTGTAATGAGCATCTCTCTGCACATAGGGGATAAAACGTTTTCACTTGCTATCATTGGAAGTGAATTAGCGAAAAATTCGTTATTTTTCATTGCTTGTTTTCTGACATATTTAACCTCATCATACCAATTCATAGAAATCACAAAACCCCTAATCTGCGGTTCCAATAAAAAGGTTATTACTTTTATATTGTTATAAATAAAATTGAATTTAAAATATTAAAATTAATTGTTTTGTTATCCTTTTTGGAAATCGATATTTTTACATTTTTTTAATTTGAGTAATTTATTAAAAATGGTGTTACAGTGTTGTAAATAGATTAAACTAATATAAAATATCACAAATTGTTTTAAATGATTATAGGAAAATTTATATTATTATACCAAATACTATATATTACATTCTATTCTCACAATAAGAGAAAAGGAAAATTAGGGGCAAACAATATGAAAAAACTATCAATATTATTAGTAATAGGTCTATTAATTGGAAGTGGTTTTGGTGGATCTGTCTTACTGGCAGATAAAACACAAAATCAACAATACGAAAAAACAATAGAGATTCCATCTCTATTTGTTAATATGGACGACGATTATTTTGAATTAAAACTTGATACACAAGAAGTATCTTATTTAATGAGCCCTGGTAAACCTATGTTACCAAGGATTTCCGAATATTTTGAACTTCCTTTTGGTGCACAAAATATAGAAGTAGAAGTGATTTTAAATGGAGTTCAAGAAAGGATCATATCGAATGAAATATTACCTTCTCCAATTCCAGAACCACTATCTTTTGAAACAGATTATATACCTTTACCATTAAAAGATGAAGTGATATATTCTAGTAACAACCTCTATCCCTCTACAAGTTATAGCTATCGAGTTGGTTGTGGACTGAATGCTAATGGTGTGCGTGTTACTTTTATCACCGTGAATATATTTCCAGTTAGATATATACCTGCAGATGGAAAATTACATGTAGCTAAGAGTGCAGATATTGAAATATCATATAATGAACCAGAAACCAATCCGTTTCTTGAAAAAAGCGAATATGATCTTGTAATTATTTCACCATCAAAGTTCTCTAACGATTTAGAGAGATTGGTTAATCATAAAAACAATCTTGGAGTGGTAAATACTACATTTAAATCGACAGAAGATATATATGATGAATATACAGGTGTTGATAAACCTGAGCAAATTAAGTATTTTATTAGAGATGCTATTGAAAACTGGAATGTCAAATATATATTATTAGTTGGCGGTCTTAAATCAATGATTTTTGGTGCTCCCAGAGATGATAAAAATCAAGGTTCAAAAGACTGGTATGTACCTGTTCGTTATACTAACCTAAACGCTGGAGATGATCCAGGATTTATTAGTGATCTCTATTATGCTGATATTTACAAGGAAGGAGGTGTTTTTGATAACTGGGATTCCAATGATAACGGTGTTTTTGCAGAATGGGATAATTTCAATAAAGACATATTAGATTTATACCCAGATGTTAACGTTGGAAGATTAGCGTGCAGGAATAATTTTGAAGTAAATACTATGATTGACAAAATTATTACATATGAACAAACACCAGTTGATCAATCCTGGTTTAACAGAATAATAGTGGTTGCTGGAGATGCATTTCAAGATCAAGAGGATCTAGATATATTATGGGATGTATCAGGTTTACCAGATGGAGAGTATACCATCTATGCTCAAAGTAATAATAAAGATGAAATTTTTGGTCCTATTGATGTTATAAATATTACTCTGGACAGATCAATTGAGTCAACGATTTTATTCACTGAAGATGATCATCTTAAAACTGAAACATATCCATTTTTACCGATTGCAGAAATAACATCCCCTTCGGAAAATGATATACTAGGAAACACTGATATTGATTTTGTTCCGCCTGAAGCTTATGATGGTTATTATTGGGCGAGAGTATTGTATGTTGATGGTGTGATGCATATTAGAGGTAAATCATATGATCCTCAACCATATGGAGTAATTACAGATTTACGTGTTTGGATTGAAAATAGTGAAGGTCAGACTATTTTTACTGAGTGGAGAAATGATACCGAATTATATTACGAGGACGAATGGACTACTGGTGAAAGAATATTAGAAGGTCGAGGAGGTACTCTTTCATATATATCTGATGAATTTGATAAAGTTAAACTTTGGACTTCAAATGGAATGTGGACAGGACAATATGACGTAATAGATGCTATTAATCAAGGCAGTGGGTTTATACACTTTGAAGGTCATGCTAGCCCTCGATCATGGGGGGATCAATATCCTGGAATTCCAGGTGGAAGAGGAGAAGCTCAAGTAGATGGACTAATTACATTTAATCCTATTAAAGGCCC
This sequence comes from Thermoplasmata archaeon, assembly GCA_030637965.1. Lineage (GTDB taxonomy): Archaea > Thermoplasmatota > E2 > DHVEG-1 > DHVEG-1 > DAOWHD01. Next base: position 909 of record DAOWFO010000084.1, on the reverse strand, counting down.
CCCATTCTTCCCATTGAGTAAATTATCAAATAATGATAAATTACCTGTTGTTCTAGCAGGAGGTTGTCATAATGGCCAGTTTAATGTAACAGTACTTGCAACCTTATTAAGAAAACCATTTATGTGGACTTACGGCATTCCAACTCCAGAATGTTGGAGCTGGTGGCTAACTCGACTTCCTTCTGGAGGTGCAATTGCCACAATAAGTAATACTGGAATGGGTTATGGTCAACCGGGTAAATATTGTATTGCTGCTGGTCTTTCTGGATGGATTAATTCTGAATTCTTCAGAATTTATTCAGAAGAAAATCAAAAAATTCTTGGAAAAACATATAGTCAGACAATAGCAAGTTATGCTACTAACTTTGATATGGAAAATGAAATTGGACATGTAAAAACAATACAGCAATGGACCCTATTAGGTGATCCTAGCTTGAAAATCGGAGGTTATACTTAGAATATTTTTTATATAAAAAAATTTACTATTGTATTTCAATAAGATCCCTAGATGCTTTTGTTAATATCTCTATTCCATCCTTTTTAATAAGGATGTCATCCTCTATTCTCACACCACCTAAGCAGGGTATATAAACACCAGGTTCAACAGTAAATATCATGCTTTCTTCCAATTCGGTCTTACAATCTATACTTAATCCTGCGCCACCATCGTGAACGGAAAGACCAATAGAATGACCTAATGAATGAATAAATCTATCTTTAAATTCTGTTTTGTCAATACTTGTTTTAACTGCTTTATGCACCTCATTTGCTTTAACACCTGGTTTTATTAAATCAAAACCAATTCTTTGCGCCTTTAAAACAACTTTGTGAATGGCTTTCTGTTTTTCACTTGCTTTTCCATATATAAAAGTTCTAGTAATATCTGAATTATATTTTTTATAACAAGCT
>DAOWFO010000081.1 GCA_030637965.1 Thermoplasmata archaeon | reverse complement strand
TTACAACTTCCACATCAATTATACCTTTTTCAGATGCATCAATAATGGTTTGTAGATTTGTCCCTGTTCCAGATGCCAAAACACCGACTGTTATCTTTTTCCCCATATAATCACATTTCCTTATAGATATATTTTATTTATTTAATTGGTATTTTAAAGATCCCCCATGTTATTATTAAGTGCTGTATACTCTCTACTATTTTTGTTTTTTTCCATACTTTTATATTGTTATTTTCTAAAACTATTTTTTCTGTTTAAAAATTTCCTCTATTACCTCTCTGGGAGAATTAGTTTTAAAACCAGTATTGGAAAAATGTGTCTTGCTAACGTCATATCCTTTTTCCTTTAGTTGTTCAATTATCCGGTTCAAACGAGGGGGTGATATTTTTAATAACGAGGCTAAATTGTCGGTTGTATAGAAAAACGGTGAAGAGTTTGCCTCATTTTCTAATAAATTTAAGAGATTTAAAAGTTCACCCTTAGTATTAAACTTTTTTTTAAAAACGTAAGATATTAATTCACGTATAACATTTTTATTTTCGATTTTTCCAAGCCACAATGGGCCAATATTTGCAGAATTTATTTTCGGTGAAAACAATTCTTTTGAAGTTACATATTTCATATTGCCGACAGATCTATTAGCATGGTTTACACCTTTTTTTACTTTGATATATACTCTAAAATAATGGTCGGTTGAATAGCAAACGAGAGGTTCAATTCCCTTATCATATTTTACCGATTCTCTGCATAAAAATCCGAGCAATATCCGAAGTCCGGTTTCATGCATAACATTAGAATGAAAAGATTTTACGCCATATCGTCTTTTGCAAACATTAGGATAAACTCCACAGAGAGTAGCTGTATCAGTTGCTGTACATGCAATGATTCCATTATTATAAATGCTCCTCATCGCAGAGTCTACAAAATAAACTGGAGAGCCGAAGGGATCAATATCTATGTAATGAAATCTCATATTAGAAAGTAAAGAATTAAGATTTCTTTTAATAGCAAATGCGTTTTTCAATTTGCATTTTTTAATATTTTTTTTTATCAAATCATGAGAGTCCTCGTCCCAATCATTAATGGTGATATCAAAATTCCCTCGCAATTCGTTAGCAAGTCTGACCCCACGTATTCCTGAAGCTGCAAGTCCATCTAAAATATTAACATGTATTTTGCTATTATCAATAATCCATTGATTTAATAATATAGATAGATCTCTATTCAATTCCATAGATGGATTGTAAAAAGGTAATTTATCTTTTGAACCAGGACCTTTCTTATAATCTTTATTTTTAAAAACTAAAATTTCTGTTTCTCCTTCAGTTATCAATTCAATGTGTTGTAAAATACTCATAATCAGAAAATAGGTGGTAATTTTTCTTTCATAATCTTTTCAATTTTATATGGAAGTAAATTTCTATTAACAGGAGTAACCTCTAAAATCCTGATATCATCCCGTCTTCTAACATCTTGCAAAAGAGGTGTTCTGGATTTCTTGTGTAGAGTTACAATTATTGGTTTATCTGAGTCCAAAGCTTCTGTTACTACTTCACAGAATCTTTCTGAAAGCATCTCCATTTTTCCTATTTCATCAATTATTATGATATGAATATTGTCATCTGTAATTGCCTTTTCAATAGCAGGTACACCAATATTCTCTAATGCACTTTCATCTACTCCATAATTGCCCACTTTATCTTTTGTATCAAAATCAATATGGGCAAAAACCTCTCTTTCATGAGTAAGCCAATCTTCCACGTAAAAACCAATACGTTCGTTTTTTTTCATGATTGGTTCTGTTATCATCCCTTCTAGTTTATATCCTGCTGTTTCAAGGAATTCTATGATTTTTAAGAGAGATCGTGTTTTCCCAACCTTAGGCATACCAGTAATGCCTATCTTTGGTATATCATCCATATAGATAACATGTAATGCATTTTTTGTTTAGAAATGTTTTTATTGGTTTTTTGCCTGAAATAATAATTAATCTAGGTCATTTTAAGAATTTTCTTCTTTTCAATAGATAAATTGGACCTGCAAGTGTATATAAAATAATCAATAAAAGTAGGAATTTTGGAAATATTCCCTCAAAATTTTTACCAATTATTATTGTAAAAATAATAAATATTGTTGCAATAGCATTTATTTTTATTGTAGGTTTTGGAAATCGTACATTTGATATCATTGCAAGAGACATTAAAAAAATAACTGCAAATATATAATTAAATTCAATGTTGAAATATGTAAGGATTATTATTATGATAGTACTAGCTGAAGCTGGAAGACCGATAAAAAAAGTTTCTTCTCTTTTTATGTGAAAGGATGCAAGACGAATAATACTAAATGACAAAAAAACAATTAAAACGATAACAAGTAAACTGTGCCAATAGATGCTTTCAGAAATCATAATATTTTTCAAATAATTATTGTAAACAAAAACTGAGGGGGCAATACCTAAAGAGATCATATCTGCCATTGCCTCCATATATTCTCCGAGATCACTATGCTTTGTTTTCCTTGCTACAGCACCATCTAAACCATCTGCAAGGATTGCTAATAAAATGAAGGAAAATGCAAGATATGTTTCACCTAAAAAAATCATAACTATCGAAAGAAAGCCAAGTATGGAATTGGTAAGAGATACAACATCAGCAAAGGATAATAGATTAATCATTGATTTTTGCAATACTTTTCTCCCCTGCCCTGATTTTGTCTCCTAATTTAACGTTAATATATTCAATCTTTTTAGACGGTATGTAAATATCTACGCGGGATCCAAACAGTATTATTCCAATCTTTTCCCCCTTTTTCAGCTTATCTCCCTTCTTTATGTATGGTACAATCCTTCGCGCTAATGTCCCTGATATTTGTATAAGCTTTACTAATCCAATATCAGTATCAATTGTAATTATCACTCGTTCATTTCTTGCGGAGTCTTTTTTAAAGGCTGGAAGATGAGATCCAAAGATATGAACAACATCTTTTATCAATCCGTCCAAAGGCATACGATTCACATGGACATTATGCAAGTTCATAAATGTAGAGATAATTGCACATTCTCCAATGTTTCTATCTAAAGAATGATTTATATACTGAATTCGCCCGTCAGCAGGAGCAACGATTCCCTTTCCGATATCTCTAATAGGATCTCTGAAAAATATGATAAAAAATCCAGTAAGTATAAACATAAGAACAGATACCAACAAAAAAAAATCACCAATATCTTTTTGATAATTTATGTAAAAAGCTAAAAAAATGATACCAAACGCAAAAGGAGTTAAAATCCATGTAATAGTACCTTTGGCAATCATCATTTAGTTTTTTCTCCAAACAAATTTTTTAATAGTTATTTCTATGGGTCCATTTCTCTTATATAGATATGTCAGATTTATTATTTCATCAAAAACTTCTGGTATAATTTTGATTACAATTAATAGTAAAATAACTAATGCAATAAGACTTCCACCTTTTCCTATTATATTATGCGCTATATTGAAAAAGTCATTGTCGTATATACCTACAAGATAGGTTATGCCTGCATTCCTTACGAGGTTTAAAAAGTATATTGGAATTACTGTTACTAACAAACCAAATATTTTTCTTTTTTTATTAACTTTTTTTAATGGCAAAATCAAACCTATAAAAATAACCATTGATTGTACTGCAGTACAGGCAAATATTATTCTAATATGAGCAAGATTATAAGAAATGTATCTTCCATCTACTGAAACATTTCCTGTAAAAAAATTTAGAAGCCATCCGCTTTGTCCCGCTACTATTTCAATAAGCCATATTGCTAATGGAGTAAGTTCAATAATTGAATATATCAATCCAGCGATTGCAGTTGCCCCTGCAATCCAATTTATACATTCAACTTTTTCATTTCTTTTTAGCGATATCCATTCGTGATAAGCAATATAGAATAGAACATATATTCCAATTATACATAGAAAGGCATTGATAAAATCTCCCTGTTCTGCAAAATATAAAGAGTTTATTTGTGTTGACCAGTAAAAGGAAAATACTGTCCATCCTGCAATTTTCAGTTTATTTGTTACTTTTTCTTTTTTTAAAAATGAACCCAGTCCTAGGAGCAATAATCCAATAAAAAGTGGAAGGGGAAGAATTACTTCTATTCCCCCTAATAATGGATATGGAAAAAACACAAGTCCAATTATTATAAATATTGTTGGAATGAAAATAAATAACCATGCGAACGCTTTTTCCGAGTTGCCGTATCTCACCATGCTTTATTCGTTTCCCTTAATAATAAGCTCCCTTAAGATTGTTATGATGTTAAAAGAAAAAGGGAAATGAAGTTATTTTTTATATTAGCTATATCAATCCCAACATCTCAAATACTGTATTTAATCCGAAATTTGCCATTATAGTTTGATCCCACATTATGCATATCAGTCCAACAAGACTTAGCAGAGTTAGAGGAACCCAGTAAGTATAGACAATTTGATCAATTTTTAAACGAGCAACTGCAACTCGTATTAATGTAACTGAAAATAAAATCACAAGTAAAACTTTTACTAGATAAAATAAAATATCGATAGCAAATGCAGGGTAGCTTCCAAAACCAAACAACGGTGATAGATTATATGGGAAAAATAGTGCAACTATAAGTGATGCCATGACTATTGTTTTAACTCCATCAGTTAAATAAAACATTGCTAAGTTTCTACCAGAGTATTCCACAAGGATACCGCCTGCAATCTCTGTTTCGGCTTCTGGTGAATCAAATGGTATTTTAGATAGTTCAGCAGGTGTTACTATAATAAGTGTTATTAACAATATAATAAAACCGATAAATCCTATAGGGCCTGCACTGCTCCATATTGGTGCAGATACTATGGATGATAATGCAAATACGTTTGTCACGCCCTCAAGACTTAACTTCCATGCAATACTTATTATTATAATTGCTAAGGGGAATTCATACGCTATCATTGTTGCCATTTCTCTTTGTGCACCGACAGTAGCATAAGGGGATCCAGAAGCAAAACCACCAATTACCATTGCAAGAGAAGGTATAATCAGAAGATATAGAATTAAAATTAAATCTCCCATGTTTGAGAGTAATGGAGGAAATCCACCAAGAGGTAAATATAGGAGAATTGAAATTGTTGCAACAAGCCCTATTAAAGGAGCCATATTGAATATCCATGGTACCGCGTTTTCAGGAACTATGTTTTCCTTAGTAAATAACTTTATCACATCTCTGAAAGGTTGTCTAATAGGAGGTCCAATTCTACCCTGCATATGGGCAGATAACTTACGGTCGATACCTTTATACAATAGTCCAAAGAACATTCCAAATAATGCAAGCCCTACTGTTCCAATTATTATTAGTAATGCTGTTTGAGATATTTCTATAAAATCCATTTACATCAACCCCACGAGTAAGAAAAGAACGGCCATAACAATTACGAACCAAAGAACGTAATCACTAATGTTTCCTGTATGCATTTTATGCAGAATATCAAAAATCCATTTTAGAGATTCAGTGAAACCCCAAAAGAGGTTGCTACCTTTCACATGCATTTTCTCTTTTTCGTATTCTGGGTTTCCTGAAAGAAATGATTTCACTTGTTCAGTTCCTTTTTTGTATTTTTTATTACCAAAACCTCTGAGAATATACGTTATTAGAAATACCAATGCTGCAACAATTATCCATACGATCGGATTCCAAAAACCGCTACCTGTTTGAAAGGTTCCTAATAATGTTTCTAACATTGACATTTTAAATACCTCCTGTGAATGTAGGAATAACTTCTCTTATATAATCGCCATAATTGACAAGTGCACTAACTGCAGGTTCAACTATATTGTTAATTATAAGTTCTGGGAAAAGCCCAAATACTATTATGATTGATGCAATAATACCCATGGCTATTAGCATACTTTTTGGTACTTCTTTCACTTCTTTGAATTTTGGTAAACTTGGTCCCAAGAATACGGAGTGAAATACTTTTACAAAAACAGCAAGAAGCATTATACTTGATAGAATAGCAACAATTGATAGTATCGGATTAAGCTGGAAAGTTGATTCATAGATTAAAAGCTTAGAGGCAAATCCATTCATAGGTGGTATGCCTGATACTGCAAATAGACCTATGATGAAAAATACAGTAGTATATTTCATATTTCTTGCAAGTCCTCCTAATTTATCAAGCGAGGTTTCCCTAGTTGCGTAGTATATTGCTCCAGCAACAAGGAACAATAATCCGATGTCTAATGCATCATTCATTATATGGAAAACACCTCCACTCATAGCAGGTATTCCAATTGCAGCCATCATTTCAGCATTTCCTAAGACAGTAAGCCCTGCGCCAATACCAAGGAACATAAAACCTATTTCTGCCACAGCGCTAAATGCTATTAGTCGTTTAAAATCAGATTGTATCAGGGCCATAGCAACGCCGAGTAACATTGTGATAAGACCTAATAATACAATGATCCATCCGATAGAAGCAGGAGAAAGATTTATAGTATTTCCATAAAGGGTAAAGCATACTCTAAAAACACCATATAGGCTTGCTTGTGTTGCACCCACTAAAACAATAGTCACAGATGCAGGAGCTTTGCTATACGCGTCTGGAAGCCACATATGCATTGGTACGATACCAGCCTTCATTGCAAATGCAGCTATGAGTAAAACAAGTGCGATTTTATCTAAAAATGAGAACTGTATTGCATTTGCAAGTGTTGCTATATTTAAGGCATTATATTGTCCATAAAGCAAGGCAATTGCAAATAGAAGGAAGAGGGCACCTATGGAACTTATAACAATATATTTGAAACCTGCTTCTACTGATTTTCCTTTATTAGTCCAAAATGCAATCAATGCACAGGAGGCAATGGATGTTATTTCCAGAAATACAAATAAGTTGAACATGTCTCCTGTAAGCACCATGCCAAACATCCCTGCAGTCGTCAAAAGAATCAAAGTGTAAAATTTATCAAGTCCTGTGTTTTCCTTGATAAATGCCCATGAATAGATTACTGCGACTAGCGCCAATATGCTTCCTATGATGGCCATGAAAGCGCTCATTGCGTCCACTTCGAATAGGATTCTCACAATTGGAAGTGCTAGATCTTGTGAACCGAAAACATAGGTATGGATATTACCTGCAAAAACATCATTTGCAAGTAAAAATACAATTGATGTTGTTAGACCAAGGATTAGAATAACAAAAATATTTCTTGCTTTATTGTTAATCCTACTGATTAGAGGTGTTAGAAACGCACCGAGTAGCGGGATAGCAACTATTAAAGCTGGGGAATGCTGCAAAAGAAAATCAATTATATTCATTCTTCGTTACCCCCAATTTCTTTAGAGTCTAACGTGCCATAATGTCTATAAATATGAATAATAAGTGATAGCATTAAAGCAAGAACAGCAACACCAATAACTATACTTGTTAGAGTTAATGCCTGAGGAACCGGAAAAGACATACCCTCTGGAACGATTGTTCCTGGTGGAAGGCTGGTAAAGATAGGTGCGACACTGTTCTCCCTATATCCAAGTGTAATCAGGAATAGGTTAACTCCGCTCTGAATAATAGTGATGCCGATAACCATTTTAATTAAATTTCTTCTGAAGATGACTGTATATAATCCTATTAAAACTAGGGCAGTAACTGCAATGAAAGGGATATTGAAAATCATTTCTTTCCCTCCCTGGTACTACTAGCATGTGCCATAACCAGAACAATTGCAAATAAACCAGCAATCACCTTTATTCCTACTGCAAAATTCATCAAAGGGATGACTCCGCCGGTATTGATATTTGCAATAGTAGATCCAGCAGATGGTATGGTTCCAAATAAAAAATCCGAGCCAACTAAGAAATTATTGAAAAATACTGCACCAAAACCAAGACCAAAAATTGCCAGAAGAATAAAACAGATGGCACCAATACTTTCAAGGAGGGAAAGGTTCTTCTCTTTCATCTTGCCAATTGTCCATATAGAACCATATGCAACAAGAATCATTGCACAACCAGATGCAACAACAGCTCCTCCTTGGAAACCACCACCTGGAGTGAGATGTCCATGAGATATTATATATAATCCATAAATAATAATGAGAGGGAATGAAATACTTGAGATAGTTCTTACGATCTTAGACATTTCACTCATTGTTTCAACCTCCTAAAAACCATAATAACTCCTGCAACAGCGGTAAACAAAATAGTTGCTTCACCAAGTGTATCAAAACCTCTGTAATCAAATACAACTGAAGTAACTCCATTATTTGTACCTGTTTCGATTTGGACTCCTTTAATGATTTCATCATCCATATCTGCTTTTTCTGGAACACCAAACGGATGCATCATTAAAGCACTAAAAAAGAAGAATACAGCAATGACTAAAAAGAAAACTACGGCAGCAAAATTTCTCTTTGACATTATGTTTCATCCTCCATACGTTTTGTGGCTTTTATTGCAATAATGAGAATGGCAGTTGTAAGACAGGCACCTATGCCTGCTTCAGCTATTGCAACATCTGGTGCTTGTAAGATATAAAATTCCAAGGATAACATTAAGCTCATGGCAGAAACTGCAATGGCAGCAGCTATCAGATCTTTAAGTAAAACAGCATATATTGAAGCTATTACAATTAATATAGGTAATATAATGTGAATTGCTTCTAGTATCATTTTTCCTCCTCCATTTTCTTTGTTTCGATTATCTTTTTATTTACATTATGTTTTAATGATTTAGTTTGCAAACTATCAACAACAGCACCCACTGGTTTTACACCACTTTTATGTGCAGCGCGGGCAATAGCATGAGCCCCTGTTGGATTTGTAAGTAATATTGCAACTAATGCACCAGCTGTATGGATTGCTAAAATTGAACCATCTGTACTGCCAAGATACCACATTTTTAATCCTAAAATTATAACAGATCCAGTTATGAAAATTGAACCAAATGTGGTACACTTAGTACCAGCATGAAGTCTTGTATATACATCAGGAAAACGAAGAAGTCCAAATCCTCCAAGGATATTGAAAAAAACACCTATCGCTAAAAGAATATATATTAAATAATCAAACCACATCTAAAAATCTCCTCCTTCCAAATATTTTGCAATAAACAATGTTGAAATAAACGAGAGCAATGCATACACAATTGCAACATCAATGTAGATAATCTCGTTAAAAGCTGTTCCAAAAACAACCATTCCTACAATTACTATTGTATTGATTGTGTCTAAACCGACTATTCGATCTGGTGCAGTTGGTCCTTTAATAACCCTTATTATTGCCATTGCAATACTAATAAGAAGAGCAATTAATACAATTAAATATTCATTGAAAAATTCCATCATTCAGCAATCCTCCTAATCCATTTGTCGAAACTTCCACAGATATATTTACAATCAACAAAATCTCCCTTGAGAGTATTTTCTTTGACGTTTATCCAGTGTATATAAAGATCGTTCGTTTCCTCATCAATGTCAACACTTAATGTTCCTGGAGTAAGAGTTATAGAATTTGCAAGCAAAGTTATTCCAAGATCCGTTTTTAAATTTGGTGAGATTTTTACTATACCTGGGTTAATTTTACCTGTTATAACCCGGTACGCTACGTCAAAGTTTGCTTTTGCCATACCAATAAAGAACGGCCCAACAACATATCCAACAAATATTAGCCATCTAATTGGATTCAACATTCTAAGGTCTTTTTTTATGAAGACATTCCTCGTTACAAAACCAGCAATTAAAGAGAGAATTAATCCTAATAAAATTTCTTCTATACTCCAAAGGCCTACTGTTCCACTACCTGTTGTAAGAATTAGATAGGTGATGAAACATAAGATAGTTGTAATAATAAATGCTATCATGGTATTTCTCCTTCCAATATCTTAAGTTATGTTCCAGTGTAATCTTGTAGCTTTTAAAAAGCTTATTGTTATCATTCCTTCAACACCCTTTTATTTGGTATACATAAAAATATTACAAGAATTTCACCTCAAAACTATTAAAAGTATTATGTTATAATGGTTGGAGGGGAATTATTGATGAATGTAAAACTAATAGGTTTTACTCCTAATCCTGAGAAAATGCCTGCATTGGCTGCAAAACTAACGCATAGTAAAATAAAACCAGAAGATTTGGATAAAACGTCTGATAAAGAATTGAATGCAATACTCAAACATGTTATGAATCTTGGGCATAATAGTATTATTGAACATACAAGTTTTACTTTTGCTATAAGCGATGTAAGTAGATCTCTAACACATCAATTGGTAAGACATCGTATCGCAAGTTATGCACAACAAAGTCAACGTTATGTTAATATTAATATCCCTAATTATTTAATTCCCCCTAAAATTGCTAAAAACAAAGAAATTAAAAAAGCCTATGAAATAACTATGAACAATATCTGGAAACAATACAATAAACTTATTGAGATGGGTATTCCCGCTGAGGATTCACGTTATATTCTTCCCAATGCTACGTGTACCAACATTATTGTAACTATGAACGCTCGATCTTTACTAAATTTTTTTGAACTAAGGTGTTGTCTTCATGCCCAATGGGAGATTAGAAAACTTGCAAATCTTATGCTAAATGAAGTTAAAAAGAAAGCCCCGACAATTTTTAAAAAAGCTGGACCAGCATGTAAAAATAAGGGCATTTGTCCTGAAAATAAAAAAGAATGTCCTCTTTACCCGAAGTGAAAAACGCATGAACCGACCTTATGTAATAATTAATTGTGCAATGTCTGCAGATGGCAAAATCGCTCTTCCAAATAGAAAGCAACTGAGACTTTCTTGTGATAAAGACTTAGAAAGAATGTATAAATTACGTAATGAATTTGATGCAGTTCTTGTAGGAATAGGTTCTATTCTTTCTGATAATCCCAAACTTACCGTCAAAGAAAAATATGTAAAAAATCCATGTCAACCAATTCGAATAGTCATTGATTCGAAATGTAAAACTCCCACGGACTCTCTCGTTGTAAATCAGATAACAAAAACCTTTATTGTAACTAATAAAAGATGCGATAAAAAATTTGAGAAAAATGTTGAAATAATAGAATGTCCAACAGATTTAGATGGGCTTATTGATTTAGAAATAATGTTGGATATTCTTCACAAACGTGGAATTAAAACATTAATGATTGAAGGTGGAGGAACGGTAATATGGAGTTTTCTTAAAAAAGATTTGGTAGATGATTTGCATGTCTATATCGCTCCAATAATAATTGGTGGCAAAAAAACTCCCACAATGACAGATGGACCTGGAATAAAAAGTGAAGATGAAATAATATCTTTAAAAATAGTTGCTATTAAGAATTTAGGAAATGGTATTTTAATTCATTACAAACGATTGTGAACAATAAATTTTAATATTTTTTTATTCCATTTTGGCCTTTTTAATTGATCTTCTATGCATTTCGTCAATCTCTCGCTGTGAAAGAATACCTTTATTTGCCAATTTCATCATGAAAAGGTTATTATGTTCAATAAGAAAACTTATTTCTTTTGCTTGTTTTGTGATCATTTCGGCCTGCTGATTTATCTCATCTTCTCGCTTTCGTAAATAATCCAATGTTTTATCGATATTTTGTGTTTTTTGTTGTAGTGTGGTCTCAATAATTTTTGTTATTTCATTTAATAGTTTTTCAATTTGGTTTTTTATTTGTTTTTCATTTTCCTTGTTTATTTGGTTAACAGTCTGCTCTTTTATTCTTTCTATGTCTTTTAATTTTTTTAAAAGTCCTTTAAAACTACCAACCTGCTCATTTAACAACAAAATTTTGGATTTCTCCATCGAAATCATCTGATCTATCTGTTTACACTTATCATTTAATTCACCAATCTTTGTTTGTAAATAACCTTCTTTCATACTTTGATATCTCCTGCTAATCGTTATTTGAGAATAATAAAATCCTTATAAAATCATTTTTATTTTCCAATTTTCTGATATTAATAATATATTTTATCTTTGCATATAACTAAAATATTTAATTTGTTAAAAAATATATCAATATGGAAAATGAAAAGAACTTCCTCTTTACTACAATATAACAATATGAGATTTTTATGCGATCAAATGCTTGGCACACTTGCAAAATGGTTACGTCTTTTAGGTTTTAATACGTTTTATGTTAATAATGAGATGGAAGATAGTGAATTGTTGCAGATTGCAAAAAAAGAAAAACGAATTATTGTAACAAGAGATAAGGAACTATTTATTAGAGGAAAAAAACAAAATTTAAAAGTAATTAAGATTACATCAACAGATTTAGACGTTCAATTAATACATGTTTTAAACGGTATTCGTATCAATGAAGAAGCGATTTTTTCCAGGTGTTCTCTATGCAATACTCTTGTTAAGAAAATTGAAAAGGGCGAGATCAAGGATAAGGTCCCAGAAAAGATCTATAAATATAATAAAATATTCTGGCTCTGTCCAAAATGTGATAAAATCTATTGGATGGGAAGTCATTATAATAAAATAATTACTAAAATAAATGAAATTAAAAACAATGATTAACAATCTACAATATCATTCTAACTATTTGGGCATGAGGTACGCCTTTTATTCTTATAATACATTTTGGATCTACTAAATCCATTTTTATTGCACAACTTACTGTTTTTTTTCCGACAAGATTTGCAATAGTCGCCCCCTCAAGATATTTTTTGAAAACTTCAACGTTTACCCGTTTTCCTCCATAGAATTCCTTGGAAACATCTATCTGGAATTTTCCATCAACAAATTTTTTCCCGATGAGGTTTTCATCGCATGCACCGATAAGCACATTATTGCCCTGTTTGTAGATCTTTATACTTATCATTTTTTGTTCCTTTTACCAATATTTATAAGTAGGTTGCGATCATTTATATTCCTTTCGAAAAATATTGATAAAAAACTTTTAAATTCATTGTCCATTTCCCCCATATAAATAAACAAATAATTTAAGTCGTTTTTTGCCCATTTTTTAGAAATATTTATATACGATGTAATAACGGTCTGATTAAATATCAAATTATTTGTTTAACCACAATTCTAAAAACCTACCTCTACATACATTTATTTTAAAATACTTTATAGTATTTTTTGTGGGATAGATGGATGAGATCAATAATTAATACATTCTCAGAACATGGTACATTCGTTCAACCTGAATCTTTAGAATACATTCTATCCAAGGACGATCCAAAAAAATTCACCTCATTTTTAAAAAACAATCTACAGGAATATCCTTTGGTTTTAACACTTGATCAAATAAAAAATATCGAACAAGCTACAGAAATTGAGAAAATTCCAATACCTACTGAAGATTCAATAGAAAAAAAGAAGACCCAAGGAAAGACGCTTTCAAAAATGTTTGATATTGATTTAAAACCTGAAACATCTATAGATGAAAACAGAATAAAATATGGTGAAATTAACAAAGAAGATGAAATAGATATATTAAAAGAAGAAACAAATGAAATGTCAATACTTCTCTCAAAGGAAATTAAAAAAGTAAAGGGATGGAAACCAAAATCCAGAGAATATGATGCTGAAATTAGAATAATTAAGGATGTAACTGGTAAAAGCAC
>DAOWFO010000027.1 GCA_030637965.1 Thermoplasmata archaeon | reverse complement strand
TCGTCTTCTGTATCCCAAATTGGATTGTGATGCAGACAAAGAAAGTTCAATTCTGCATTATTATTTTGTAAATCTTCTTCTATCCACTCAAGTTGCTCTTCTAGTATACAACCACCCCAGTTAAAAACAAGAAATGAAATAGCAAATCTACTAATTTTTGGCCAGTCATATGAATTCACACAAGTAAAATGATGGTCTCCATAGTCAAATGAATAATAAAGAGGGCCAAAATATTTCTGCCATAATTTGAAACCATCTTGTCCACATTGGATATATCCATCATGATTGCCAGGTATCAAATAAGTAGGTACTTGACATGTTTGAAGGATTTCATAACACTTCTTATATTCTAATGAATATTCAAAGGGATACATCTGTCCAAAGACCAAATCTCCTGTTATTATAAGAAAATCTGGATTAATAAGATTTATTTCTTCTATACACTTCTTAGCAGCCTTCCAACCTATTGTTTCCTTTATATTTTCTTTCAAACCTCTGGGATCTCCAATATGAAAATCTGCTAGATGAACAAAAGAAAAATTATCTGAAATTTCATCTCTCACGCTTACAGCTCTTGGTTTGCTGTCAGATGAAATTCTACCATTTTCTTCTATGTTAATAGTAATATTATATAATTCTTCCGGGGTAATTAAAGGCAAATTTACTGAAACATGCCATGTTCTATTGATTTCTTGAATACTATAAACGTCTAGTTCAATTTCATCTACTATTGGTTCATAAGCTGTTGAGATATAAACAGATATATTATCAAAACTTTCTGATTGAAAATAAATTGTAAAGTTACCTCCATTTTCCACAATAATAGGATTTGATGATCGAGGATATAAAATATTTACATTTTTTGAGGCATCAATACATTTGATAATATCTGTTTTAATTTGATTTAAGGATTCTTTATCATTAGAAATTAAGATTTTTGGTTGTATGGCTAATGTTGTTAAGTTACTAGAAAAAAGTATAACAACAGAAAATATTGAGACGATTAATAAACGATAATTGTAATTCATATTTTTACTCTGATAAATAATAACATTTGTAAGAATTTATATTTTTCTATAAATTACATTCTATTTGTAAAAAAATAAATCTAAAATCCAAAATAATATAATAATATAAATAATTTAGATTATTAAGTAAAATACTAATTAAGTATATTCAAAGTTATATACATAAAATATCTATCCTTGTTGAATTGGAGAACGCCAATCAAGACCAGGAGTTCTTAAACCTAATTTGGGGATTAGGGCCGTTCTTCTTTTATGTTGACTTTTAATTCTCATCTTTTTAATTCTCTCAACATTAGATTTTTTAACATCTGCAATTTGTGCTATATCTTTTATATCTCGCTTATTTTCTAAACCAATTAATATCTTATCTAATGCTTCATAACTTAGTTTTAGTTCTTTTTCATCTGTCTGACCTTTAATTAAACCTGCTGTTGGTGGCTTTGAAATAATCTCTTTTGGAATTTTTAGATACCTAGCCAATTCCAACACCTGAGTCTTATAAATATCCCCAATTGGCATAATATCAACACCTCCATCACCGTATTTTGTAAAATATCCCACCAATATTTCTGATTTATTTGAAGTTCCACATACTAGACTGTTTGTCATATTAGCATATTCATAAAGCAGAATCATACGTATTCTTGCTTTTATGTTTGCAAGTGAAAAATTATTCGCTTTTAAAATACAGCTATTTTTTACACTTTTTACAATAGATGTAATATCCTTTTTATCACACGATGAATTAAATTTTTTAACAAGTATTCCAAGATGTTCGATATCTAATTCTGGTGTTGCATCATCTGGAAGGAAGATGCATTTTATTTTATTTTTTCCTAAAGCATCATTACATAAAAGAGCAGTTATAGCTGAATCAACTCCTCCTGACAATCCAACTACTACACCATTACATCCAGAGTTTTCAACATATATTTTGATAAAATCTTTAATAACAACTAATGTTTCCTCAAGATTTATAGTCAGATCACTATCCAAATAAATCACCTTTCACCAATCCAATATGTTTTTACCTCTTTTTAGTTTGACGGAACCATGGATTAAGTAGTATAAAAGGTAATAAGTTATTCCATTATGATAAAGTTGAATGAATTATTTAAATAAAAAAATATAAATCTTTAAGAATATTTATATATATTAAATAATCAGATTTGTAGCTTAATTATTTTTTGATTTCTTTATATATGGATTTACCATGTGAATCCATTGCTACAACCAAAGGACCAAAATCTTTTACCTTAAATATCCAAGCAGCTTCAGGCATTCCAAGTTCTTCAAGCCAAAAAACTGCAGATACTTCTTCAATTTTATCTGCAGCTAATGCCCCAGCACCACCAGTATATGCTGTGTATACAGCACAATGTTCCTTTAGAGCTATTTCAGTTTTTTCACCCATACCACCCTTGCCAATTATTACTTGTATACCAAATTTTTCAATAAATCTATCCTCAAAAATTTCCATACGGCTACTTGTTGTGGGACCTGCAGAAACAACCTGCCACTTACCGTTCGTTTTTTTCATTAGGGGTCCACAATGATATAGAGCCATCTTTGATGGATCGAAGGGGAGAGTACTAACTTTTTTTTCAAGCATCATATGATGTGTTTCATCTCTTGCAGTAAAGATATTACCAGTAACATATAGAATGTCCCCGATTTTCAGTTTTTTTATATTTTCAGCATCAGTAGGTAATTTAAGATGATATTCCATCTTATTTCACCTCCCATTTTCCGTTTGAATGAATAACCATCTTCGCCCTTCGGTTAGCCCAACATTGTACTGCAATTCCAACAGGTAGACTAGCTGGATGTCTATGTGCTTTTTCAATATGCACGTCAAGAACTGTAGTTTTTCCTCCAAGACCCATTGGACCTATGCCACTATCATTTATTCGTTTGATTAGCTCTTCTTCTATTGATGCAATATTTTTATCCTTATGTCGATTGCCTACCGGCCTGAGAAGAGATTTTTTTCCTAATTTTAATGCCAAATCAGCACCACCCCCAATCCCTACACCTACAATAGTAGGTGGACATGGGTTTCCACCTGCTTTAATAATTTCTTCTATCACAAAATCTTTTACACCTTCAATACCAACACCTGGTTTTAACATACCAAGTCTACTCATGTTTTCACTACCGCCACCTTTTGGAAGAACTGTTATGAGTATATCACTTCCTTCAATATAATCCCATGTTATGTATGGTATATGATCTCCGGTGTTGTCTTTATGATTCTCATGGGTAAATGGATCAACGGTATTAGGACGAAGTGGAATTTCTTTAGTAGCCTTTTTTACTGAATCTATGATTAGATCCTTAACTTTATTAATATGTGGGGATTTTATGCCCACCTCAATAAAAAAAGTTTGAATACCTGTATCTTGACACATTGGACGTTTTGTTTTTTTTGCCAAATCAATATTTTTAAGTATAGCATCAATCTGTGTTTTTGCCACTCCTTCTTCGATTTTATATGCTTGTTTTAATGCTATTATTACATCATTTGGAAGTTCTGTTTCTGCCTTTTTTATAAGTTGAACAATACCAATTTTTATATTTTCATAATCCATCTAATCGCCCCTTTTTCATTTGAAATCTAAAAACTAAGGTTTACCTTCTTAAAATTTTATTAGAGAAACAATTAAGCTTTATATAATAGTTATTAAGTAATTTTCTGCAGTATGCCATCTTTTTCCATTTTCTCTAAATAAAAACCCATAACTAGAGATATATGAAAATATATATTTTATAATTTAAACTTAAATGGAACCTATTGATAAGAATAAAATCTATATCTTTTTAGATTCATAGACAATAATATACTATATCACTTAGTATATATGAAAATATGATATTTTTTTGCTAAAAAGAAAAGATAGATGTTCTAAGCGAACATCGGTATTTCCTTCCCCCCTCTTTCAAGGTCTTTTAACCTTTCATTCATATCTCTTAAGATATTAATGAACTTAGAGCATGACATTCTTAATTCTACAACACATCGGCATTGAGTAGTCTCTTCATCCTCATAGTAAGATTCTGGCTTCAAATAGAAAAAAAGTAGTTTAATTTCTTCTTCATCCCCGCCTATGATAACCCCATCAATAGGTCGTACTAAGACATCATCAACATCCAATTCGATTTTTTCTTTTTCATCTTCCTCAAAATCTGGTATCTCCCGTTTAGGCATATTTCTTTTCATTTTTTTTACCTCTATAAAAAACGAGAAAAAAATAAATGGGTAATTTAATCTTCAAAATATGAGTATAAAGATTTACCCATATAATCTTTTTTACATTTCAAAAAATAATCTTATGATACTGTTTGAAAAAGAAGAAATAAGCTTTCAAATGAACCCAAGACTTTTTATGGCATCCATTAGACCATCTATCATAGCAACTTGGCTTTTTTCTACCTTATAGCTTCCTATCTTTACACCCCTATGGTCTTCCTAATTTATTAACAGCTATTCTTTTTTAATAATAGAATAATTGAAAAAATAGATGTGGTTCATCTATTTTATTTTGCCTTTCCGATTTCATCAACGGCTTCTGGATTTGCAAGAGTTGAAATATCTCCAGTATTTTTACCCAATGCTTTAGATCGGATGACACGTCGCATAATTTTTCCACTACGAGTCTTTGGTACGTCATTTACAAACCATATCTCATCAGGTCGGGCGATTTTTCCCATTTCATTTCCAACATGTTCTCTTAATTGTTTCCTTAATTCCTCTGTTGGATCTGCACCTCCCTTTAACACTACATACGATGCGATAGATTCTCCTTTAAGACCGTGTGGCTTACCAATAACAGCTGCCTCAGCAACCATTGGGTGACTTACCAAAGCTGATTCGACTTCACAATTTCCTATTCTATGACCTGAGACATTAAGCACATCGTCTGCACGTCCCTGGATCCAGAAATAATTTTCACCGTCTTTTCTAGTTACATCCCCAGCAAGATAAATACCTTCAAATTTACTCCAATAAGTATCTTTGTATCGGTCTGGATTCTTGTATATGCCACGTAGCATACCAGGCCATGGTTTAGTTATTACCAGATTTCCGCCAGCATTTTGAACTGGTTTGCCATTTTCATTATACACATCAGCAATGAAACCAGGTAAAGGTTTTGTAGCAGAACCTGGTTTAAGAGAAGTAATTGGCAATGGCGATATTATAAAGTGTCCTGTTTCTGTCTGCCACCATGTATC
>DAOWFO010000041.1 GCA_030637965.1 Thermoplasmata archaeon | reverse complement strand
TTTCTATATGATAACTGCAGTTGTTTCTACGAGCAATCTCATAAGCATGGATTATCCCCTCATAGGCATAAGCTGTATTTCTTGTTCGTTCAAGTGTACGATGAACATCGATCATCCAATCCGTAAGATATATTATATTATTCGAATATTTATCAGTGTTTATCCAGTTAGCTGTTTCAATTTCAAAATATGACATGCAACCCCATTGAAAAAAACCTTTTGTTATAGCTGAATCTGGATCGATTTTTAAAGCCTCTATAACATGAGCTATATAGGTCAAATTAGCCGAATCCAAAATCATTGGTATTAATTCATATTTATTCATATATTTTGCAGCTTTGGCAAGGGCTAGAAGTGTTTCTCCATCAAAGTATGGAGAAGGAGAACCATATCCTGTTCCGTTATTAAGATAGTAAGACTGATGGAATTGGCCATTATCTAAACGAAGTGAAATAAGAAACTTAAGGTATTTATCAAGATTAGACGTGAGTTTCTCCTCGAATTCTTTATCTACATCTTCTGCTGAACGAAGGAAATCTATTATCGAAAGACTGAGCAGTGCTACTGTTCCAGTTCGGCCGAAACTTTCAATATTCGGATATTCGATCCATTTACTTCCATCATTTCCCTCAACAGAATAGTTTTCAAAAAATTCAAAACCTTTTTCAAATGCTTCTCTTAATCTTGCAGTTGGATTATCATTATATATTAAAGCAATTCCCCATAAAGCACCAGCCTGACGTACCTCACTATCCGCTGTATTCATTAATTGATTTATCCAGTCATATTCATAGTTAAAATTACCTTCAGGTTTTTGATTGTTTAATATGAATTCAGTTCCCAATTCAAGGGATTTATCCAATATTTTACAGGTGAGATTACCTTCTGATATTCCATTCGATTTGTTATCAATTTTTTGCTGATATACCATATTATTAATTAAAAAGAATAATACAATGACTATGCAGATTATAACAACAATGCCAAAATATCTTTTTATTTTAACATTTTTTTTCTCCATATAATATTCTAATAGTGTTAATCATTTTAAAGGTTTTTATATCCAATGATAAGATTAATATGTATAAAAAATCCAATAAATGATATAAATTTTACCTCGAACATTTCACCTAAAATGCATAGTAAATTATTATATGAGTGATTTTGATATTAAATGAATACTATTTACAATCTTTATAAAATTTTATCTTATCGGTACTCACTTTTAGAATAATGTTATCTCTTAAAAACTTGGGATATTATTTATATTTGAAATTTAAAAGGATTTTTTGTTTTGAATTTGAAATAAAAAGAAAGGTTTTAGTAAGAAATAATTTATTGCTTTATAAAAAATAAAGATGGGTAAAAAGAAGGTTTTATTTAAACAAAATCAATTATGTTTGGATGTTCAACTTTTGCTTGGGCGATTAAAAAAAATATAAATTGTGGGGAAAAGATGAAATGACAGAACGAATATTATTTTCATTGGAAAACTGTATTAAATGTACAAAGACAAAAGAACTAATAAATGATAAAAATGACATAAAAATAATTACTTTTCCACATGACATCAGCGGATGGAATGAGAAACAGTTATTTGATGCAAAGTCCCATGATGTTTTTGAAGATTTACAAAAAACAGCCCCAATTTTATGGCTAGATGGAGATAAGAAAGTTGGTTATTTAAGAATTAAAAAATGGCTACAAGATAATAAAAAGTAATTATTCATTTATCCTTGAGTAAACGTAATAATTTTTTAAAGGATTTTCCCCTATGTGAATTCCTATTTTTCTCCTTTGTATCCATTTGAGCAAATGTTTTAGTTTTTCCATTAGGAATAAATATAGGATCGTATCCAAAACCTTGATTTCCCATTTCCAATTTGGAAATTTTACCATGACATTCTCCAATAAGAAATCGGGGTTTTTTATCTGGTTCAACATAAGTTAAAACTGATTTAAAACGTGCAATTCTTATGTCAGTATCCACTCTATCTAATAACTTCAAAATTCCATTACATCCAATAGTATAAAAAACATATGCAGAATAAACACCAGGAAATCCATTTAGATTTTCAATAAAAAGTCCTGCATCTTCAAGTATAAATGTACTATCAATTTTTTTTTGTATATATTTAGCACCAAATGATGCCACATCCTCTAAAGAATCTGCTTGTATCTCAGGATAGCCAAGATTGTTTTGAATTACATTAACATTGATCTTTGAAAGCATAGATTTTGCTTCCTTAAGTTTTCCCTTATTGCCCGTTATAAAGTATATTGTTCTCATCTATACCTACCTCTTTTTACAATATCTTCAATTTTTTGAATAACAAGGTTTGCATTTTCTTTTAATTCTTTTTTGTAGCCTTCTATGACATAGTCAAAATAATCTGAATATTTTGAATGTGTTGAATCAATAGCCTCCATAAGAACATGCAAATCAACACCCTTTGTTTCAATTTCGTTGTTTTTCTCACCTAGTCCGAAATCGATAAAATGAATACGATCATTAGCGAGAATCATATTCGATGTGGTAATGTCACCATGAATTATATCATTATTATGAAGCTTAGCAATATTTACTCCAATTTTTTTACAAATGTCTATTCTTTCCTTCTTATTTAAATAATTAAATATATCCTTAATTCTCTTACCTTCAATATATTCCATGGTTATTATGCCGCTCTTTAGATCAACATCATATATTATAGGGACTGACACGCCTTGCTTACGAGCTTCAGCTATTAATTTTGTCTCTCCTTTTGTTCTGGTGGAAATGAGACGGTCGTCTATATCCTTAATTCTATAAGTCTTTTGAACACGTCTTTTTTGAACTACTTTATATTTCATATAATTTGTTAAGCAGATTTCTGCTTCTGCACCTCTGTACAAAATTGTTTTTTCAGTCACGCCAGCTCACATCCACCATATCTGTTCTGAAACGCTGATCAATATAACTCTCTTCAACTTTCAAACGAATTCCATTATTATACATTAAAATTCCTAACCATGCTATCATGGCTCCATTATCAATACATAAATCCTTTGAAGGAACAAAAAAACGCGCACCACGATCTTCCGCCATTTTATGAACCATGTCCCGTAGTCGTTTATTGCTTGCTACACCTCCTCCTAAAAGTACCTCGTCTTTATCAGTATGTGCCATTGCTCTCTCGGTAATCTCTGTTAATGCCGCAAAGGTTGTCTCCTGTATAGAAAAGCAGATATCTTCTAATCTCTTGTTTTTTTGGTAGTATTGTTCAGATGCTGTAAGTAATCCTGAAAAAGCTATATCCATTCCCTTAATTGAATAGGGTAATTCAAGATATTGATTTCCTTTTTCTGCAAGTTTTTCAATCTTAGGTCCACAAGGAAATTCTAATCCAATTTTTCGTCCAAATTTATCGAGGCAGTTCCCAATACCTATATCTAATGTTTCACCGAACACTCGGTATTTTCCTTCTGCAAATGCAATTACCTGTGTATTCGCTCCAGAAGTATACAACAAAACTGGATCTTTGCATTCATCTAAAGTTCCACGACCTATTTCCAAATGAGCAACACAATGATTTACACCCATAATTGGCTTTTTAAGGGAAAGTGAAAGTGCCCGTGCTGCAGTAGCTGCCGTTCTAAGACATGGGCCTAAACCAGGACCTTGTGAAAATGAAATAAGGTCAATTTTATTAAAATCAACACCGGCAACATTAATAGATTCTTTTATTAAATCTGCCAAATGGATTGCATGATGATTTGCCGCTTCCCTAGGGTGAATGCCTCCTTGTTTAGGTCTATATATTTTAATAATATTAGAAAGAACAATACATTTTCTTCTGTTATTTTCAATAATACCTACACCAATAGAATGAGCTGTTCCCTCTATGCCAAGACAAATCATATATTAAAGCTAGTAAATAGTGTTGATATAAAAAATTTGGTTTTATGTAAACGGATTAAAAAATGATATCAATTAATACGTTTATAGATTAGTTATATGGGTTTTATTTTCCTTTTTAAAAATTCTTTTTTTTATATATCCAATAGGTATAATAACTACAGGTTCAATTTTTTCCGGTAACACCAATATTTCTTTTAAAAACCCTGTTTCACTGGGGGTATATGTAAGGGTGCCTAATCCTTCATATTCTGCAGCAAGAATAACATATGTTATAGATATCCAAGTAGATTCCAGCCAATAAGGTTTATCAATCTCTCCTGCAACTATTATCAGAATTGGTGCATCCACAAGAAAATCTTTTTCTGGAGAAATTCTTCTTTTTTTCATCCATTCTTTAAACCGAGTTTCAGAATTATTATAAAACTTTTTATCGATTATTTCACAATGCATTTTAATATCTTCTTTTATCACCTGATCTTCAATAATAATATAAGCATAAGGATGTTTATCAGCACCAGAGGGAGCATATTGTCCAGCTTCAAGTATTCGCTTAAGAGAATCTTCTGGAATTTTTTTAGAAAAGAAATGTCGGTTACTCCGACGGTTTTTCATTAAATCATACAGATTCATAATATCAAAAAACTATTAAAAATTATTTTAAATGTCAACACCAATTGAAGCTATATCTTCATCAATATCCCAGTTCTTAACAAGTTTTCCAGTAGGTTTATCTTCATATGTTAGGACTTGAGACCGAGTCTCCTGTTTGATGTAATCAATCCAGTTCCTTAGCATTTCCTGTTTCTCTTTAGAGATACTGATTGTTGTTGTAATCTGCTGCTCCACATCCAAATCAAGTTCTTTTCTCATGGACTGAATTCTTCTCACAATCTCTCTTGAAAAACCTTCTGCTACAAGTTCGGGAGTAAGAGTTGTATCGAGTAAAAGAATTGTATCCTCAGTCTGAGTTCTTGCAATATTTTCTTTTTCGCTTTCAACTATTAAAAAATCTTCAACTGTAAGTTTTATTTCTTCACCCTTTACAACTAAATTCACATAACCTTTTTTTGATATAACTTCATACAATTTATGTTTATCTAATTCCTCTAATGCATCCATTATTCCTTTAGCTTTTCCTTTATATTTCGGACCTAATTTTGAATGATTTGGTTTTACTGTTTTTATTATAAAATTATTTATATCTCTTTCAAAGGATATCTTTTTAACATTTATTTCCTCATTCAACAAATCAAGTAAATCCTTAATCAAAAACTCAATATCTTTTTTGCATACTATTATAGCACTATTAAGTGGATATCTAACCTTTATTCCTACTTTTGATCGAAGTGCTCTTCCAACTTCTACAAGTTCTCTTATACGTTCCATTCCTTCTTCAAGTTTTTCGTCAATGTATTTTCTATCACACTGTAAGTAGTCACAAAGGTGTATACTCTCTGGCATATCATCTGTTCGAAGATTTAAAAAAATCTCATCAGTAATAAATGGAATAAAAGGTGCT
>DAOWFO010000040.1 GCA_030637965.1 Thermoplasmata archaeon | reverse complement strand
TACATGGCTTGGGTCGAAGGAAATAATTGGGATGAAGTTTGGAATCATCTGCTTGAAGTTAAATCTGAAAACTGGAAGACCTCAACCCAAATTCCTATAAAATCATGGTGGAATCAAAGCTGGAAAAATAATTGGTGGTGAGTATAACTCACCTTAATTTTTTTTTTAATTATTTGATGCACCTTGATAAAATATAATTGATATTAATTTACATTACCTTTTTGATCAAAATTACTTATTATTGACAAAATATTTCTTTTTTCGCCTTTACAAGATTTTTTAATTTCTGAAAAGCGATATTTCTAGGTAATAAGCGTTGTCCACAGTCGGGTGCAAGCTGAATAATATTTTCTCCAAATATGGATATTGCTTTCTTAATATGATTAATTATTTCTTTAACTGTTTCAACTTGTGCGTTATCGGATCGTACTGAACCTAAACAAATTTTTTGGGAGAAATCATATTCACCAAATACATCCAAAATTTTGGGTGATGCTTTAAATTCATGAGAAAGGATATCTACTGATATTTCAATAAGATCCTGTATATTATTAGAGACATCTCCACATACGTGAAGCCTAGTAGGACATGTTATATTATTAGTAATTATGTCAATCAATTCTTTTCCATATTCTGGCATAGAATTAGAAAAAAATGGTTCATCAATGCTAATCATATCAACATGATTTTGCAATGATTGTATTTCCTTTTTTAGTGCGTATGCAAAATCAAATGCAAGTTCTTTTTTGTCGTTATAATATAAATCAACTACTGATTCACTTAAAGTATATGGACCAACAATTATTCCAATCAACTTATTTTGTTTTGGGATCAAGTTCTTTACATATTTCTGATCATCAAGGGTTATTGGATCTATATATTCAATTCTATCAATTATTTCAGTTCTATTTCTAAGGCGACATCCGTTTAATTTCCGCGTAAAAATGTTTATGAAAGGATCCCTTGTTTGCCCATCCGAAACAATATCTATACCTGCATTAACCATGTCATTAACTGCATTTGATATGTATTTATTCCAAGATACTTCTTTTCCACTATAATAATATTGAACCAATTCCATGCGATTTACATCAACTGGATAGGAACCAATAACAGTGGTTTTGATCTCCCAAAACATTATAAGAGTTTCCTCCTAGGATGATAATGATCTGGAGATACTCCAAAGTAGTTTTCTACATACTCTGAAATTAGAATATCCTGCCATGCAATTACTGGTAATATATATTCTGCCATTTTCATAGAGCCAAAAATTGAATAGTCACCTCCAAATAGAGGTATGCTAACATTGGAAGAAGCATCAACTATTCTTTTTGCATAGTCAAAATTATCCAGCCATTTTGATTTTTCTACAACATTATGTAGAGCACAGCCAGTTGGTAAGCCATATTCTTCCTTTATTACAGGAATTGCAGCTATTGCTGCACCACTATTGTCCCCTGGTGCAAGAGCAGCAGTATCAACAAGTATTTTTTTAATTCCAATATTTTTTGCAATATCAATTAATCCATTTTCTATTAGATTTGCACCATTTTCAAGAACCTCAACTTTACCATCTGGTGATTTATCTTTAGGATTAAATGCTAAAATAATCGCCATTTCAGGAGTATTTTTTTTTAGTGCATTTAGTTCTTTGTCGGTAATACCTATATGAATAGAATTGTAAATAGTCCTTGAGAGAAGGTCTTTTTTATTTAGATATTCTAGGACTTTTACTTTTACTGACGGTTCAATTACATCTACAGAAAATGGAACATTTTTTGGAAGTTTTGAATCAATAAAATTGATAATATTATTAATATGTTCTTCCTTTCTTATGAAAAAATCTGGAATAACAGGATTTGCTGTTTTTTCACTAATATTAAAAATTTTTTGAAGATTTTTTTCAGTATTTATATAATCTGGTTCACCTTTAAAGAATAAACCTCCAAATAGGATTGTTGGATGTTTACCAGGTTGTCCTCCTATTTTTATATCTGAAATTTTATAAACTTTTTGCTCTTTTGTAAACGAAAACATCTATTTATCTCTCCTTTCTATCTTGCCCATATAATTAATTATTATCTTAGAGTGTAACGCTCTTTTATCATTCAATTTTACAGATGATTCAGCTATAATCTTTATAGCAATATAGGGTTCTCCGAAAGATGGTGGAGATTTTATAGATAAACTATCTATTGTTTTATCTAATTTATTTTTGTCTGTTATCCCCAAAAGATCAATAATTTCAATTTGATCGCGGAATCTTTCTATTGCTTCATCATTAAGATTCTCTATATATGGAATTGCTCCTGGGGCATTAATGATTTTATGCTGGTCATCTATCCCATTTTTATTTAAAGCAATAAGTGACATACCAGAATGATGTCCTCTTATATCATTTCCACAGATAACAAGGTATCTAATATTAGGATTTGAAATGACATTAGCAACAATTTTTTCTATTCCAATATTTTCAGTTCTTAATGATCCATAAATTGCAACAACTTCGTTAGGTTTATAATTAATATTAAGAAGTACAACAGCAACACAGCCATTTTGAGAACAAGAAGTAAATTCACCACCCCATGGATAATATTCTTGATTCATTTTTTAATTCCTCAGTTCTGGTTAAATTTAATCAAATATTTTTGTTATGGTAAAATATATTAAGGTTTATTAAGAATTTCTAAGTAAAGAAAGATAATTAGCAATACATATTATTTGAGATATTGCATTTGGCAAATCATATCTAAAAATATAATTATGAGAATAAGGTTGTTTGTATATTGAAATTTTAGATTTAAAAGTGGTTATTCAATGACTAAAAAAGCAAAAAATATGTATAAAAAAATAATAGGTATTAGTTTCTTAATAATAGGTTGGATATTATTAGCCTATATACTTTCTAATACAAGATTAGATATTAAGGTAGGTTTAATAAGTTTGTTTGGATTGATTGCTGTAGATTTTCTGCTTTTTCTATCAGGAATATCATTTATTTCTTCAATTAGTATAAAAGAAATTTTTAGACATCTATGAGAAATATTATTATATATTTTATAATCTATTAAATGTCTTTTTTAAAACCTTTTTATAACTCTTTTATATTTTAAAAAATATCTTTATTTTTCTATTTGCCCCTGTTTTCCATTTGGTACATAACCGCACCCTTTTGAATTATTATTCCAAAATGAGCAATCATTTTTTCTGCATTTAGCTCCACTTAAAGGACAAAAATTATCATAATATCGACTTCCGTCAGCAAATGTTACATGGTTTCTCCAATTTTTATCCACGCTTTTTACGAAATCTAATCCAATCATACTTTACATCCCACCAAACATGGTAATATAATATCAATAATATTATTAACTTACAATATTTATTAACTTTCCGGTTTTTAATTAGAATTTTATTGTTAATATATCATTTTTAAATGAAAGTAAATACTTAATTTTTCACAATTTTTAATATTTATGAATTTTAACAATATTTAATAATTAGGTTTGCAAGATATTAACAGAGTTCAAATTCTAACTAAAGGAAAAAATATTAAGCATGATTTTTCATACAACCTAAATGTGTTAAAGATACCTAGAGGAACAAGGGATTTTATTCCTGAAGAAATGGATAAGCGAAGATATATTGAAGGAAACATTAGATCCACATTTCATACGTTTGGATATAGAGAAATACAAACTCCAACATTTGAAACTTTAGATCTATTTACTCTTAAATCTGGTGATGCGATTATTGAAGAGATCTATTCTTTTACAGATAAAAGTGGTAGAAAATTATCACTGAGACCTGAACTCACAGCACCAGTTATACGCTTTTATGTTAATAAACTCCAGATGAAACCAAAACCTTTGAAATTGTTTTATTTTGGTAATTGTTTCAGATATGATCGACCACAAAAAGGAAGATATAGAGAATTCAGACAGGCAGGTTGTGAAATTATTGGAACAAACAGTCCTGAAGCACATGCAGAACTAATTGCATTGGCCTATAAAATTTTAAAAAATGTTTGTTTGAAAGAAATAACACTAAGCATTGGTAATTTAATTATATTATCTTCAATGTTTGATAAACTTGATATATTAAAGGAGGATAAAAAACAATTAATACAATTAATAGACAAATCTCAATTCGATGATATTTTTGATTTTTTACAGAATTTGGGGATTAGTAAAGAAAAAGTTAATAAATTTTTAGATGTGCTTCAGACTTCTGATCCTGAAAAGATTTTAAATTATATCAAGGGAGATGATGAAGCGGAAATAGAATTATCAAAATTTTTAGAAATACTAAAATTATTAGAAATATCATTCGATGTAAATTATCAAATAAAATTGAGTATTGTGCGAGGTCTTGAATATTACAAAGGTATTGTTTTTGAAATTGAGGCATCTTCATTAGGAGCAGAAAAACAAATATGTGGCGGTGGTGAATATGATCTTATTCCATTATTTCGTGGAAGAGAAACCCCAACTGCTGGTTTTGCTTTGGGTTTTGATCGTGTTATCCTTGCATTGGAGAATGAGAAATATAATTTCCCATTATCAAAATTAGATTTCTTTGTTATTCCAGTTAATGAAGAAATGATAAATAAATCAATTCAAATTACCCAAAAACTAAGAAAGTTAGGTGCATCTACAGATTTAGATCTTTTGAAAAGAGGTGTGACAAAATCACTAAAATATGCAAGTTCATTAAATGCTAAAAAAACGATTTTGATTGGCCCCAAGGAATTACAACAAAACTCTGTAACAATCAGAGACATGAACACAGGTAAACAGAAGCTTATTAAAATTAATAAAATTACTGATTTAATTGAATAATTTATTTTTTTAAAAATACAGTATCTAGAAGGTTAAAATAAAATATATAAAAAATGCTTACTAAGTAAAATGGTTATTAAAAATAAATCAAAAATTTATATAATAGATACATCTGCTATTCTATCAGGAATACCAATTAATTTTAACGATACATTAATGGTTACAACTAGTAGTATTGAAATGGAATTAAAACCCGGTGGTAGGGATTATAGAACATTCCAGTTTTTAAGAGAAAAAGGACTATCTCTTCTATCACCTTCAAAAAAATCGAAGGAAAAAGTAAACTCTATCTCCATCAAAACAGGAGATATAGATAGATTATCAAACGTTGATATAGACGTTCTTGCTCTTGCATTGGATATAAATCTTAATGATCAAAAAAAAGCTATAATATTATCAGATGACTATTCAATGCAAAATGTAGCTGATACTTTAAATATAACATTTGAAAATATTGGCCAACCAAAGATAACAAAAAGGTTTAAATGGGGATGTCGATGTCTTGGTTGTCGTAAAAAATTTAACGAAAATATAAAGATTTGTCCGATTTGTGGAACTGCAACAAGAAATATAATATCGAATAGGGAAGATATCAAAAAGAGAAAGTGATAACAGATGAATATCAATGATATCAAAAAATTATTTTTAAAATTTTGGCGTAGTGATAATGAAAAGATTTCTTTAATTAGAGATATTGTAGTTGCGCTTCTTGTAGTACTTTTAATATTAACTATTCTTTGGTCTTACACAGGACAATGGTTTGATGCTCCAATGGTAGCAATCGAATCAGGTAGCATGATGCATAGAGATGAACCTTTTGGAAGACTTGGCACTATAGATGCGGGTGATATGGTACTTCTTGTAAAGGTGAATAGCAAAGATGACATATTGACTCGTGGTTATGATTATAACGGAGAAATGGCAAAAGGAGAAGGAGGTTTCCAGTCTTATGGAGATTATGGTGATGTAATAATATATAGGAAGTATGGAAACACTGAGGAGGATCAGATTATTCATAGGGCTATGTGTTGGATAGAGTATCATAAGGAATATGAAACTTATTCTGTTGATGAGTGGGGCATTGATAATGAGTCATATATTACTATATCAGAACTTGGACTTAATCAATATAAACCAAGTCATAGCGGATTTATAACTAAAGGAGATAATCCTATAACAAATGATAGATGTGATCAAGCAGGCGGAATCTGTAGTGAACCCATAAAACCAGAATGGGTTACAGGGAAAGCACGATTTGAATTACCATGGATTGGAACAATTAATCTTCTTTTTAATGATTTAATAAGTGGGAGTTTATGGGACAGTAAAAAAGAAGCAACAGTTTATAATGTACCATCAGACAGTGTTATATGTCTAATAATACTCATAGTTGTTCTTATATCAATTCCCATAACATTTGATTTCTATGATTATTATCGAAAAAACAAAAAGGATAATAAAAATGAAATTTGAAATTTTTAACTAATACCAATCTGGTAAAAACTCATATGTAAGTGGATCTTTAACTTTTGCATCTTTAAATCCCTTCAACCTCAGTAAGCAAGATTCACATTTCCCGCAAGATTTATTTTTTCCATTATAACAAGACCATGTCTTTTCAAAAGAAATTTCGAGATCAACACCTTTTTTAATTATTTCAGCTTTAGAAAGAAAAAGCAGAGGAGCACATATCTCAATGTTTTTTCCTTCAACACCTTTCTTGGTTGCAATGTTTGCCATTTTTTGATATGCTTTGATATATTCAAGCCTACAATCAGGATATCCTGAATAATCTGTAGCATTAACGCCAATGTATATTGCATCAGCATCAATAACTTCAGCATAAGCGAGACCTATTGATAAAAAAATTGTATTTCTTGCAGGAACGTAAGTAGAAGGAATTGATTTACCTATATCTTCTAATTTTTTATTATTAGGTACTTTTAATGATTTATCAATTAATACTGATCCTCCAAATTTATCGATTTCAATATTGAAAATGATATGATCTTTCGAATTTACATCATTTGCAATTTTCTTTGCGCAATCAATTTCTTTATTATGTTTTTGCCCATAATAAAAAGACAATGCATATATTGAATATCCTTTATCCTTAGCAATTGATGCTGTAACATAAGAATCAATACCACCGGATATCAGGCAAACTGCATTTTTAATCATATTAATAATTAACTCCTAAAATTTTTTATCATCCATGCACCTTGTCCAAATCCTTCATCTATACCAATTTCTATTCTTTCTAATCGATTTGAAAGGTTAATATTATCAATTACTCTATTTAGAACATAATTAGCTAGTGCTTCTGCTGAGGTTGATTTAATTGGCAATAAAATACAATCACATTTTGGAAAAACATATTTTTTATTTAATGAATTAACCTTGATGTTTTCATCATTTTTTTGAATTTTTATAACATTACTTTTCTCTGGAATTAATATTTTATGATCCAAATCCTTTACAATAGTTCTTAAAACATCTTTTAACAAAGAAAAGTCAATGATTATACCTTTTTCATCTGTTTTTCCATATACTTTTGTATGTACTGCATAAGTATGTCCATGTAATCTTCCACACTTTTCATATTCTGGTATTACGTGAGCTGATGAAAATCTAATATTAGCTTTCCATCCATCAATTGAGATATAAGATTTCATAAAATATCACTTTATTCTTTTTCTATAATCTTTTATTGCTTTTCGAATTGCATCTGAGAATAGATTTGAACAATGCATCTTAATAGCTGGTAATCCTCCAAGTTCATTTGCAATATCATCACGTGATAATTTCATCGCTTCGTCTAAGGTTTTACCTTTAACAATTTCAGTTCCAATACTGCTACTTGCTATTGCTGCCGCACATCCATAAGTTTTGAATTTAATGTCTTTAATTTTATCGTTTTTGACCTTAATATATACAGTCATAACATCTCCACAAGTTGGATTTCCTACAGTGCCTACACCATCTGCATCTTTAATTTCACCAACATTTCTAGGGTTGAAGAAATGATCCTTTACTTTCTCAGTATATATATCCGCCATAAAAAAATTCCTTATTATCTATCCCATAGTGGTGACAATTTCCTTAAATTCTCCACAACATCAGGTAGAACATTATCAATATATTTTATATCTCGTTCTGTGTTTTCTCTACCCAAAGTTAATCTTAGAGATCCATGTGCTTTTTCTGGATTTAATCCAATCGCAGTTAGAACATGAGAAGCTTGAAGGTTTTTTGAGGAACAGGCTGAACCTGTTGCTGAAGCTATACCTTTCTCATCAAGCATCATATTTAATGATTCCCCCTCTATTGCTTCAAAACAAAAATTAGCATTGTTTACTAATCTTTTTATTGGATGACCATTGAGATAACTTAACTCAATTTTTAGAGTATTTTTAATTAATTCATCTCTTAAATATTTTAGTTGAGACATATCTTCTTTTAGTCTTATTTTTCCTAACTCACATGCTTTGCCAAGTCCAACAATACCGGTTGTGTTGTATGTACTGCTTCTCAACCCTTTCTCCTGACCTCCACCATGAGTTAGTGAACGAATTTTAACTCCTTTTCTAATATACAAGGCTCCAACTCCCTTAGGTCCATAAATCTTATGTGAAGAAATGGATAATAAATCGATATTTAATTTTTTTACATCAATTGGAGTTTTACATACTGCTTGGACGCCATCTGTATGAAATAAAACATCGTATTTATTTGCAATTTTACCAATTTCATTAATTGGTTCAATAGTACCAATTTCGTTGTTTGCATACATGATAGTTATTAGGAAGGTATCTTTGGAAATTGCTTCTTCTAAATCTTCAATTCTTATTAATCCATACTTATCAACTGGAAGATATTTAATATTAAATCCTTGTTTTTCCAAATATTTACAAGTCTCAAGTACTGCGGGATGTTCTATTGAAGATGTTATAATATTGTTACCTTTTCTTTTTCTTTTATCTTTATTCAAATATGCTACACCCATAATACCAAGGTTGTCTGATTCAGTTCCCCCAGATGTAAAGATGATTTCATCTGCATCAGCATTTAATATATCGGCAATTTTACTTCTTGATTTCTCTATTGCATCATAAGCATCTCTACCAAATGAATGGATCGATGAGGGATTTCCAAAATATTTACCAAAATAAGGAGCCATTTCATCTATAACTTCTTTATCAACTGGTGTAGTTGCACTATAATCCATGTATATTCTTTTCATTTCAATCTCCTCGTCCAATGGTCATCATTTTCTGAAGAGGTATTTTTGCCCTTTTCATTAGGTCTTCATCAAGTGTTATTTTCGGCTCCAAAGATTTTAGACTATTTAACACTTTTTCAAGGGTTATTTTTTTCATATTTGGGCAAATTGCAGTTTTTATTTCATAAAATTCTTTTTCAGGATTTTCCCTTTTTAATCGATAGCAAAGATCTTTTTCAGTACCGATAATAAACTCTTTTTTATCTGATTTTTTAGCATGATTTACCATACCATTTGTAGAAAGCGTATAATCTGCAATATCTATAATATCTGGTCTACATTCTGGATGGACAAGTATCTCTGCCTGAGGATGTAACTCCTTTATTTTTAATAACTGATCCTTATGAATTTTATGGTGAGTTGGACATATTCCAGGCCACAAAATCAATTCTTTATCTAATATTGATCTCTGTATATATGCTCCAAGATTTCTATCAGGTACAAATATTATTTTATCAGAAGATCTACTTTTTACAACATTTACTCCATTTGAAGATGTGCAACAAATATCTGATAACGCTTTTATCTCTGCAGTAGTATTGATATAAGAAACAACTTCAGCATCTGGATTTTTCTTCATCAATAGCTTAAGTTGATATGGTTTTATCATCTGTATCATTGGACATTTCGCATCTATGTCAGGAATTATCACATTTTTATCAGGATTTAATATCTTTGCTGATTCGGCCATAAAATCTACTCCACAAAACACGATATTTTTTGCATTCGTTTTTGTAGCTTTCATTGCAAGATCTAAGGAATCCCCAATAATATCAGCAATATCCTGTATTTCCGGATTCTGATAGTTATGTACTAGAATGACCGTATTATTTTGCTCTTTAAGTTTATTAATGTTTTCAATAATTTTATTGTTCATATCTTAAATTTCCAATCGTTTTTCTTTTTCTATATGCTGGTATCAAAAATAAATGTTATCATTCTTAATTATTAAAAACAAACTATTATATCTAGGGAGTGAGATATGGATATTAAAAGGATGGATGGATTATTATGGACATAATTTCATTTATTATAGGATTTGTTATAGGCGTAGTTGTAGTAGGAATTGCAGTTGAGTTTGGATTAAAAAAGAAACCTGAAAATGCTCCTGCTTCGAGGCATACAAAAAAATGGGATATCTCTGAAATATCAAATCCTCGAATTATGGCAGAATATTTGGGAGATATAGATATTCCAAAGAATACTAAAGTTTTAGTCAATCGATTTAAGGACAAGGAAATACTGAAAGGATTAGATGTTAAAAAACATTCAAAGATAAAAGGAAATTTTATTATCGGAGACGATAGGGCTCTAATATTAGCAGGTCCTGTCAAACAAGATGAGGTAGGTTTTTGGACTGTAGAAAAAGAAATTGTAGAAAATCTAAACATTGAATTTGAGGAATTGTGGACTGATGGAACAGAGATAAAACTCGATACAAAATAGGTATTCCATGAGTATTCTCATCAAAAAAGCCAATATTCTTACACAAAATAGGAAAA
This sequence comes from Thermoplasmata archaeon, assembly GCA_030637965.1. Taxonomy (GTDB): domain Archaea; phylum Thermoplasmatota; class E2; order DHVEG-1; family DHVEG-1; genus DAOWHD01. Next base: position 12,838 of record DAOWFO010000040.1, on the reverse strand, counting down.
GAGCGCAGCTAAAGGGGGACATTTACATTGATGATAATAGAATTACCGAAATTTCAAAAAAATCTATTAGCACCGAGGCAGATTTTAAAATTAACGGGGAAAAAAAGCTTGTCTTACCCGGTCTTATTAACACCCATACCCACATTCCAATGACCTTATTTAGAGGTTATGGGGATGATATGATTTTAAATAATTGGCTTGAAGAAAAAATTTGGCCTATTGAATCTAAATTGAATTCCAAGTCAATTAAAATCGGAACAGAACTTGGTCTTTTAGAAATGATATTATCAGGCACAACAACTTTTCTTGATATGTATTTTTTTGAGGATACTGTTGGAAAAGCATCTGAAAAAGCTGGTATTAGAGCGTTTTTAGGCTTTGCTATGATTGATTTTGGAACTCCAGAATATAAATCTAATGAACTAGTTACAAAATGTGAGCATTTTGTTAATAATTGGAAAGGACATGATATAATATCACCTGTTATTACACCTCATTCAACATATACTTGTGGACCAGAACTCCTTAAGAAAGCAATTGAAATTGGCGATAAAAACAATGTTCTTCTACATACTCATTGTTCTGAAACACGTGATGAAATATATAATGTGGAAAAAAAATATGGATGAAGGCCCATTGGCCTACTTAAAAAATTTGGCCTTCTTTGCGATAAGATGATACTTGCCCATTGTGGATGGATTACAAAAAATGAAATTCTTGACCTTAAAAGAACTAAAACTAAAGTTTCTCATTGTCCTGTAAGCAATATGAAAATAGGTACAGGAGGATATGCTCCAATTCCGGAGATGATAGATCTCGGAGTTACAGTTGGTTTAGGTACGGATGGAGCTGCAAGTAATAATACTTTAGATATGTTTGAAACGATGAAGTTCTGCTCTTTAGTTCATAAACAGCATAGATGGGATCCGAAAATCCTACCTGCTCAAGTTGTATTTGATTTAGCAACTTTAGGCGGCGCAAAGGCTCTAAAGATTGAAGAAAAAGTTGGATCAATTGAAATAGGAAAAGAGGCTGATATAATAATGCTAGATTTAGAGAAACCTCATCTAATTCCAAAACACGATCTTATATCACATATGGTTTATGCAGCAAAAGGAAGTGATATTTGTACAACCATAGTGAACGGAAAACCACTTATGATAAATAATGAATTTTTAACATTAGATTGTAGAAAAATACTAGAAGATGCTGAAAAATGCGCAAAGGATTTAACTAGTACAGCTTGATGCATTCTTGAACTTATCATGCTTAACCTTATTGGGGTAATATTTGCATTTGTATTAACTATTTATTTAATAAGGAAAAAATTCAACTTTGGTATTTCACTTTTATTTGGATCACTTATTGTTGGTATATTTTCATTAAGCGAGGTTGCTCCGATTGAGATTACAAAGGCTATTGTTGAGGCTACAATTTATTCATATAATGATAAACAAATTAATTCTGTAACAATAGAACTTGCAATTTTATTGATATTAATATATGTATTAGCTAAATGCATGCAGGAAACTAATGCAATTAAAAAATTGATAAATAGTCTTAGAACATTTTTCAATAAAGGTGGTACTTTGGGTATTATTCCTGCAATTTATGGATTAATGCCAGTACCCGGTGGTGCTTTATTTTCTGCACCATTAATTGATAAGGAGGGAGATAAATATAAACTAAATAAAGACCAGAAAAATTTTTTAAATGTATGGTTCAGACATATTTGGTTTCCAATCTTTCCAATATCACTTGCGATGATTACTATATGTAGTAATGAATTTTCTAATATCGATATTTATAAACTTATTATTGCTGATTTTCCTGCATTTATTACATTTATTATTATTGGTATTGTTTTTCTTAAAGTTTTTATAAATAAAAATGAAAAACCAACATTATCAATGAAAAAAAATTACAACGGTCTTTTATATCTTTTACCCCCTACAATTCCCATTATAATATATATAATGCTATACTTATTCGGAATTCCAAATTTAAAAGATTTTCAAATAAAAATTTTTATTATTGGAGTTATAGTTAGTATTATTGTTTTATACTATTTAATAAAAATTAGTAGGGAAAAATATGTAGATATTATTAAACGGTCATTGTCATTTAATCTTGCATTAATAATATTTGGCATTATGATTTTTAGAGAGATGATAAAAGTATCACAAGCAAATATTATTTTAGCTGATATGATTAGTAGTTTGCCATTTCCAGCAATTTTTATAATAATATTAATACCATTAATACTTGGTTTGATTACTGGCTATAATCTCGGTGCAATATTATTATCATATTTTCTTGTTGAACCTTTCTTTCCATTTACAAACATAAACATCGTTGGTCTAACCAGCATAATTTTTATTAGTTCACTGGTAGGCTATCTTATTTCACCAATACACTTATGTAATATAGTGAGTAGCAGTCATTTAAAAACAGATTCAACACGCATGTATAAAATGTACATTCCAGCAATAATTTTATTATTAGCTATTCATACAAGTTTTATTGTAATATTTTACAGTTTATAAAGATAAAACTTTTAAAAACTTGTTATTTTCTATTCTTCAATGGAAAATATAGATATTGTTAAAAATATTGGAAATCCTAAGTTTTTTGGGTCTGACGTTAAAACTGTTGATATAATTCAAACCCATATTTCTTATGTAGCTTTAACTGGTAAATATGCATATAAAATAAAAAAACAAGTCAATTACGGATTTCTTGATTTCTCCACTGTTGAAAAAAGAAAATATTACTGTGAAGAAGAGATGAGGTTAAATAGAAGACTTTGTCCAGATATTTATCTTGATGTCATTCCAATTACAAAAAAGAATAGCATTTTAGAATTGAATGGAGATGGAGAAATTGTTGATTATGTTCTAAAAATGAAAGAATTCCCACAGCAGAAAATAATGACTAATCTTTTAAAACAAGGGAAGATCAATAAGGAAAAAATTGAAAATATATGCAATATTTTAGTAAAATTTTACAATTCAGAAGAGCACTCAAAAGAAATTGATAGGTATGGTGCCCTTAAGGCAGTTAAAAGAAATATTTGCGAAAATTTTGAACAAACAGAGTCCATGATTGATATAACCATTCCGAAGGACACATATGAAAATATAAAAATTATGTCCAACAAATTTTTTAAGGAAAAAAAGGATCTTTTTAAAAAACGTATCAAACATAAGTATATAAAAAACTGTCATGGAGATTTGCATTCGGGAAATATTGTTGTTTTGGATGAAAAAATTTATATTTTTGATTGTATAGAATTTAATAATCGTTTTAGATACTGTGACACTGCATCAGATATTGGATTTTTAGCAATGGATCTAGATTATATGAACCATCCATATCTTTCAAGTCATCTAATTATTAAATATATCGAGAAAAGTAAAGACATTGGTATTCTTGAAATGTTGAATTTCTATAAGAGTTACAGAGCGTATGTTCGAGGAAAGGTAATTGGATTTAAATTGAACGATTCAAATAATACTAACGAAATAAAACAGGATATAATTAATACAACTAAAAAATATTTTGACTTATCTGGATATTATGCACAACTTTTTTCTCTTGAGATGAATATTAAAAAACCACTTATTTTTATTATTGGAGGACTAACAGGCACCGGAAAATCAACTTTATCCTTAAAGATTTCTGTCGATTACAATGCACTCTTAATAAACACAGATATCATTAGAAAAGAACTTGCAGGAATTAATATATTTGAAAGACATCACGATGAAGTAAATACTGGATTATATGCTCCAGAAAAAATTGATCAAACATATGAAAAAGTAATTGAGAAAGCAGCATACTTTCTTAAAAATGGAGAAAATGTTGTAATAGATGCTACATTTCAAAAGAAAAAATACAGAGATATGGCAAGAAGAATCACCAAAGAAAACAATGCAATATTGATAACTGTACAATGTGTATGCCCAGAAGATGTTGTAAGGAAATGGCTAGAAAGGAGAATAAAAACCAAGACTGCATCAGATGGACGATGGGAAATTTACATTAATCAAAAGACAACATTTGAACTCTTTACTGATGAGGAAAACTATATTATTGCAGATATATCAAAAATTGGATACAAAGATAGAATTGATTTATTTAAAAATATACTTGCCAAGGTAAATGATGGTGAAAAATGAAAATTTCGGGATATTTAATTGACTTGGAAAAAACAATAGAAACTATTAGAAAAAAGAAATATAAAACAATAGCATTACATCTGCCAGAAGGATTAAAAAGTAGAACGTTAAAAATTGTTGATACTTTAGAAAAAGAAACAAATTGTATAATAATTGTTTTAGCTGATCCCTGTTTTGGAGCTTGTGATATTGCAAATTATGAATTAAAAAATATTGGTGTTGAATTTGTTATTAAAATTGGACATACATCCATCCCTAACTTAGGTAATGATTTTATTCCTACTGTTTTTATTAATGCTCTTTCGTCAAAAAATATTTCACATATTGTCAAGAAATCACTAGTTCATTTAGAGGGAACACGAATTGGAGTTGTAACAACAGCCCAACACATTCACACTATAAAGATAGTTGAAAGTATTTTGAAAAAACAAAATTTTGAATCAATTATTTCCGATGGAGATAAAAGAGTATATAAAAAAGGTCAGATCTTAGGATGCAATTTTTCTTCAGGTTTAAAAATTGCAGATAGAGTAGATTCATTTTTATTTATTGGAAGCGGTAACTTTCATCCCCTAGGTCTTCTATTAAGTACAAAAAAACCAGTAATTGCAGCTGATCCATATTCAAATACAATAAAAAAACAAGAACTTATTGATTTGAAAGATACAATTTTAAGACAAAGATATGGTGCTATTGCTAATTCAAAAAATGCCAAAAACTTTGGTATACTAATAGGAATAAAGCGAGGTCAACAACGTTTAGAATTAATATATAAAATTAAAGATATGCTTAAATCATTAAATAAAAAATCATATTACATTGCAATGGATAATTTTTCATCAATAAAATTACAAAGTTATAGAAACATTGATTGTTTTGTTTCTACTTCGTGTCCAAGAATAGCAATTGATGATTACCTTCAATATAAAAAACCTATTATTACACCTATTGAGTTAGAAATCGTACTCAATAAAAGAAAGTGGGAAGATTATCAATTTGATCAAATTAATAATGATTAATAAATCTAAGAAAATTGTTTTTAAATTTTTATGATTATACTATTAATGCTTTTTTCATTTTGACATTTTTACACATCATATTTAAATAACTTTAACTACAAGCTTCTTCTGGTGAAATTATGAAGACTTATGTGGAAATATTTCACAGTGCTGATGGGGAAAAGGTTTCAGTAATTTTTAATAAAATGAAAGATATTGGTTTTGAACCAGCTCTTGGCGAACATGAGTTTGTATATAATTGGAAAAAAAATACAATGCTTCCTGAAGTAATTAACTTTTTAGATAGTGTGGTATCAAAACTTCGAGGAACAGGTGCAATTTTAAAATTTACTACAATAAGATGATATTTCATTAGTTTATGATGTAAAAATTACAGTTTAGAAATTTTAAGTATATATCTAATAAAAAATGAAATAATTAATATTCTTTAGTTGATCATCCTTTTTTGAAATTTGTTTTATCATAACTTAGAATGGAGATATTATTATTCATAAAATTTATACTTGAGTAAAATATGCTTAAATTTCAATAAGGAGATCTGTTGAATAGATGACTGAAATAATTCAAATTAGAAGCATTTCTTTTGATACTTCTTTTCTTTTAAAGAATAATATTAGTATTGATACTGTTATAAAAATGATAGCTAAGGATAAAATTGACTGTTTTATTACAAGTACAGTTATATCAGAATTGGAGCAACTCAAAATATGGGGTAGGATACCATCAACAGTTTATAAAAATGCAATCAAACGTTATAAAAAAGTACATGCAACTGTAATAGATTTTCGAAATCGTTTTCTTTCAAATGCTTTTGGAAGAACATGTATTCTGTCAATGGAAAAACATCATGGAATAAAATCTGAAGATATTGCAAATGATTGTAATATTTTAATTTCTACATTGAAAAACGGTATTGATCTATTTCTTTCGGAAGATTATCATTTTACATCAAAAATTACTAGGAAGGTAATTAATGAGGTTACTAATGCTGCATGTTCTGAATATCATCAGATGTGTGGTTCTAAAATGTATAGTATCGATACGGAAACTTTTCTTGAGGTTTATGATTACGGTAAAATAAATATGGATATTGTTAAATTTAGAATGAAGTCAATAAGAAAAAAAGAAAAACTTATGGATAAAGAAGGAAATGACAAGAGCGTTTAAGAAACTAATGTTCTCTGTAATTATTCCTGTATATCATGAATCAGAAAACATTAATTTTATTATTAAAAACATTAAAAAAATAGATTCTTCTTATTCATATGAGATAATTGTTGTTGATGGGAGCAATGATCTAGATACAATTAAGGTAATAAAATATAACAAAGTTGTATCTATAGTTTCTAAAAAAGGTAGATTCCGGCAAATGAACACAGGTGCTAAAATTGCGAGTGGTGAAATTCTTATTTTTTTACATTCAGATACTGAATTACCTAACAACTCTTTTACAGAGATAAAAAAATTAATAGATACTGAAGAATTTGTTGCAGGTGCTTTTAGAATATCGATAAGATCTGATAAAACTGTTTATAAAATCATTTCAAAATTAATTAATTTTCGTACAATGGTTACGAGAATTCCCTATGGCGATCAATGTATATTCATAAAAAAAGATTATTTTAAAAAAATAGGTGGTTATAGAAATATTGCAATTATGGAAGATGTTGAATTAATGAGACGTATAAAAAGGAGTGGCAATAAGATTTGTATTTTACCTAATTATGTTAAAACTTCATCAAGACGTTGGGAGAAAGAAGGAATTATTTTTTGTACTTTAAGAAATTGGATGATAAGATTTTTTTATTATATTGGCATACATCCTGATAAGCTTGAAAAGTTTTACAGATAATAAAACAATAATATTGAGGATAATGATAAATGAATAATTTTGAAAGAATAATAAAAAAAATATCTGGATCTTGGCTTTATTGTTCAAATATTAAAGTTTTACAAGTTAATATTGGCCTAAAGTGTAATAATCAATGTAGTCACTGTCATTTGATGGCGTCTCCCACTCGTAAAGAGATGATGAGTTGGGAGATTATGAAAAAAGTAATTGATATTGCTGATGTAATAAAACCAAGTATTGTGGATATCACAGGTGGATCTCCGGAACTTAATCCTGATTTGAAAATATTTATTGAAAATTTAAAAGATGAGAATCATCAGGTACAAATAAGGACAAATTTAAATATTTTATGCGACCCTTCTATGGGAGAACTGCCAAAGTTTTTTTTAGATAATGGTGTTAAATTAGTTGGTTCTTTACCTTGTTATTTAAAGGAGAATGTTAAATTACAACGTGGTTTGCAATCCTTTGAAAAAAGTATAGAAGCACTTCAAATGTTAAATGATATTGGCTATGGTATTAAACCTAACTTAGAGTTGAATCTAGTTCATAATCCAATCGGTTTTAATCTTCCACCTGAACAAACTTTATTAGAAGAAGAGTATCGTCAAGAATTGGAAGAAAGATATGGTGTTAAGTTGACTGGTTTGTTAACAATAACAAATATGCCTATTGGACGTTTTTTATTACAACTTGAAGGAGCAAACCAGAGACAAAAATACATGAATTTGCTCAAAAATTCTTTTAATCCACGGACTATTGATGGTTTGATGTGTAGGCATCAACTTTGTGTTGATTGGGATGGTCGTTTATTTGATTGTGATTTTAACCTTGCTTTAGGATTAACAGTAAATCATGGTGCACCAGCTCATATTAATGATTTCGATGTTGATGTTTTGTCAAAACGAAGAGTTGTAACTGGCGATCATTGTTTTGGTTGTACTGCCGGTCATGGTTCTTCTTGTGGGGGGTCATTAGTATAATAAATGAGAATCGAATAAAAGGTCTATGGAAACCAATATTATTATTAATAATAGTTGCAACTGTTTTTATTCTTAGTAGTATTTATGGTTTTGGAGATAAATTAGGGAGTTTGCAAGACTGGATAGATACTCTTGGACCATTAGGACCCATTGTTTTTGTATTAATTTATATTGGGGCAACAGTTTCTGCAATTCCAGGTACAATTCTTGGAGTTGCCGCCGGTGTAATATTTGGATCAATTATTGGAGTAATACTTGTGAGTATTTCTTCTACTATTGGTGCATGTATTTGTTTTTTAATTGCCCGTTATTTCGCTCGTGATGCAGTTGAACAATGGTTTTCAAAGAGTGAGAAGTTCCAACGACTTGATAAATTAACAGAAGAACATGGAACAATTATTATAGCAATAACCCGTTTAATTCCTCTATTTCCATTTAACCTCCTAAATTATGGTTTTGGTCTTACTCGTGTATCTTTTAAAACGTATATGTTTTGGTCATGGTTATGTATGTTACCTGGCTCGATTTTGTTTGTTGTTGGAGCTGACGTTTTTACTCAATTTATTACGTATGGGAAAATTTCTTGGGAGCTAATAGCAATTATTGTAGTTTTTTCTGTAATATTAGTATTAATAGGGAGATATTCATATAAAAAATTAAAAAAAAAAGATAAAAGAAATTGAAAAAATGAATAATGAAAAATCTTTATGCTGTTATAGATTGAGTCGTATTTATGAAATGGTGATTATTGCACGGATAATTGAATATTATTTTATCACATACTACGGAGAATTTCTAAAAATTAAAACAGATCTACAAATATTCGATGTTTTTAAGTTATTCGAAGAGAGATTAAATAAAGAAAAAACTTATGGAGAAAACTGAGATGAAAAACTCCAAGGTTTTATTAATTTTTATAAAATATCCAACTATGGGAAAGATTAAAAAAAGATTATTGAATGATTTTAAAAGTGATTTTATAACAGTTCTTTACAAACATTTTATATCTGATATTCTTTCAACAATAAAAAAACTACAATTTGAATTTAGAATATGTTTTTATCCACCTGATTCTGAAAAAAATATTATTTCATGGATTGGTAAGAATTATTATTATATTCCTCAGAATGGTGATAATATAGGGGAGAGGATGAAAAATAGTTTCAATAGAGTATTTAAGGAAGGATATAGTAAGATTGTTCTCATTGGTAGTGACATTCCTGATTTACCTGGTGATTTGATTTCAAAATCTTTTGATTTTCTTCAATTAAATGACGTTGTTATAGGTCCATCGAGAGATGGTGGATACTATCTAGTTGGATTTAATAAAGATTCTTTTAATCCATTAATATTTCAAGATATAAAGTGGAGTACTGAAACTGTATTTAAAGATACCATGAAGATTCTGAATAAATCAAAATCAACTATTCATGTTTTACCAGAATGGAATGATATTGATACAATAGATGATTTACATGAATTATTTAATAGAAATCAATCTACTATTTTCCGTAACTCAAAAACCATGTTATTTTTAACAAAATATCAAAATATGTATAAATAGAAAATAATATGCATAATCATTGTTATTTGATAATATGAAATCAGAGAAGAAAAATAATTGTTTACTTGATAAAAAAATGACTTTGATTTATTCTTTATATCTTGCTATTGGTAGCATAGCTTTTTTTATTTTTATAAATGGCGTTTATACAACAATTCAGGCAAAAATTTGGTATTACAGTTCTAGATATATGGTTAATAGTATTACTTTGACAATTGCCTCTTTTTTTTCGAGTGTCTTGTTGTTTCTAACTTGCATTTGGATTTTAAAAAGGGAAAAAAATGCTAAAATCACAGGGATAGCTGGTTGTTTATTATTGATAATTTACCCATTGTATGTCTATTTAGTTGATATTGTAATCCCCTATAATTTTAATTATATTGTTATCATGTTTGTTCCATCAATTTTTTTATTACTGATTTCATTGATTTATTGGAGAAAAATTAATTAATTTTTTTCTTAAGATAAAGAAAACCTATTAGTATCAAAATTACTGATGTAACCTGAGTATATATTATTAAGTCTCTTTCTTCATCAATTATTATTTTGTTATCTGAAAAAATATTATCACTAACGGTTGTTTTGCATTCTGGTGGTGGTATGTGCAAACCTATAGTGTTTTCTATCAAGATATTTCCACTAACTGTGTTGTAGTATGAATCTCGTATATTTATACCACAGAATTTGTTATTTACCATTGTGTTATTTTTAATAATATTATAATCTGAGAAATCGTATAATCCAAATCCATTAAAAGGCTGTGTGTCCACAAAATTATCTTTTAATATGTTATGTTTTGCTCCGCTGAAATATATTCCACATTGATTGTTGTTTGAAATAAAGTTTTTAGATATTGTGTTGTTAGATGTTGGGTATAATAGTACAATTCCATAGTAGTTATTTATCAAATTGTTATCTTTTATAATATTTCCCTTTGTTCCAACATTTATTCCAGCATTTGGAAATATATCTCCACTGTTCTGAAGGGTGAAACCCGTTATTTTTATATTATCGGCACCTAATTTTAAGACATAGTCTTCTCCACCACCATCAATTATAGTGATATCTTTATCTTGGCCTACTAGTTCAATTGATTTATCAATAACTATAGATTCGTTATATGTTCCACTATAAACAAAAACAGTGTAACCTGAATTAGCTTCATTAATCGCTGTTTGTATATTAGTATAGTTTTCAGCTTCACTACCGCCAACATAAATGATTGTTTGTAGGTTTTCTTCGCAAATTCCATTATTACAAAAAATTATAAGGAGTGCAATAAATACAATAATTCCAAAGATGTTTATTTGTTTCATTTTTTCAAGTTAGGTAAATAGAATAATAGTCTAATAATATTTTTTGAAATTTGCACATAACATTTATAAAAATATTTTCTTTTTTAGATGATTTAAATACGTTGGTGATTTATAATGAAGACAACTATCTTATTGAATAATGAAACATTAGGCGCAGGTAATGATGGACTTGGTGAAAAACTTATAGGATCTTTTCTTAGGAAAATTTGGATGCTGGTTGAAAAACCAGATTCGATTATTTTTTATAACTCAGCAGTAAAACTATTATCAAAGGATTCTCTTGTTTTAGATGTATTAGTTCCATTATATAATTCTGGTGTTGATCTTATTGCATGTGGTACCTGTGTTGGTTTCTTTAATCTAGAGGGCAAACTAGAGGTAGGTAGAGTTAGTGATATGTCTGAAATCGTTAGAATTTTAACAAATTCAGGAAAAGTGATAACACCCTAAAATTTAGATTATTATATCAGATATAAAAACCTTCACATAATTTTTTATAATGCATCAATATTAACATTTTCTATTACAATAATATGTTTGTATTTTTTGGAAAGATTTAATACGTTTTTTATTATGACGAAAATCAATATGGATCCTTCATTAGAATTATTTGGATTGGTTGCAGGTGCTATAACCTCATTAGGCTTTGTTCCCCAATTAATGAAGGGCTATAGAACAAGAAAACTTGAAGATATTTCATACTATATGCCTACTGTATTATCAATAGGAATGATACTATGGTTTACATACGGTATATTCATAAATTCTCTAGCAATTATGATCGCTAATGCTTTTGGTGTATTTTGTTGTATAGTATTAATCCTAATGAAAAAAATATATGTATAATGTTAAGTTTAAATATACATTTTTATAGGTAATACTGATATACATCCTCTCAAAGGGCCAGTAGCTTAGGTTGGTTGGAGCACCCGGCTGATAACCGGGAGGTCAAGAGTTCAAATCTCTTCTGGCCCACTTATTACAACAGGAGGTATGGATGTCAACAGGTCCTAAAATAGCAGTCTGTTGAACTTCTCTCTTATAAAACTTATTCTTGTGCATTCCCGTCACGCTCTTATCTGTTGGTGATTTCAGGGCACAAGAAATCCAATTTACAGGGAAATCACGATAATATTTCTCAGCATGTTTGACACAGCCTTCTGTAGTAGCCATTCATTCATGCCCAAGCCAGTTTTTTTCAGTATAACAATCGAAGTTACCAGATTCGCACTTCGTTTTGATAAGTCTAGTAGCAGCACACCAGTAGCTCATATCATAAGGGTGGAACTCTTTCCATATCTTCTTACCATGCTTGCTGTATGCTAATGATGTTATCCCTTGATTGTTTTGTTCCCTACAAAAAAGAGTTTTCTCAGTTTACTATGTGTAAATTCTCGTTCGGAACCATTTTCTTGCTAATCTTTCTTGTTTGCTTCTTTTTATCTATCTCCAATTTAATACAACTTATCAAAAACAATTAAAAACACAATTTATATAGTGGCTATATTTACTATGACCTTTGCGCTTGTAGCACGTGACTGGAGAAAGAGAGAATGGACATAGTAATACTTCCAATAAGTTTAGTCTCTATAATTGCCATTTGTGTAATAATTGGAACACTTGTTGTCGCATATGCCAAAAAGTTGCTGATAACATATGCACTGATATTTGCAAATTTTATTGTTTTCGTCATATCGGTTATTTTTCCTGAAGTGATCTATGATTTGGGATTTCGACCAATTTATCTCTCGCCGGAGTTCATACCTCAACTTTATACCTTGTTTACTTCCATGTTCATACATGGTGGTTTTCTCCACATCATTGGAAATATGATGGTGTTTTTCTTCGTGGGCATGGCATTTGAACAAAGAATAGGTTGGAAGAAATTTTTGACTATTTATCTAGTAACCGGAGTGTGTGGCG